>JBAWHI010000295.1:0-16718 GCA_049593675.1 Nocardioides sp. | reverse complement strand
GTTATGGCTTCTGGTGGCCCGAAATTTCGCGCGACCAGAAGCCATAACTGCGCGTTACATGCGGCCACCCACTCTCCACAGCCGGTGGCCGCGGACCGGCTCTCCCCAGGGAGGCCGACGAGCGCAGGCGCCGTGGTCGCGAACGACGCAGCCTGCGGGGATGAACCAGCAGATCGCGGACGTCATGTGTCGCCAGCACGGCCTGGTCCTCCGGAGGCAGGCGCTGGCCGCCGGCATGGGCGCCGACCACCTCGCCCGGCTCCTCCGCACGGGCGAGTGGGTGGCGGTGCGGTGGGGTGTCTACACGACGGCGGCCCGGTGGGAGGCCGTCGACGAGTACGTCGGGCGCCCGCGGCTCGAGGCGCTGGCGGCGAGTCTCGGCATGGTGATGCCGCACGTCGTGAGCCACGACTCCGCGGCGTACCTCCACGGACTGCCGATCCTCGAAGCGAGGCCGCGACTGGCCCACATCACGCGGTTCGGAGCGCTCGGCGGACGGACGAAGTCGGGGGTGAAGCACCACAAGGCCCCGTTCGCCCCGGCCCAGATCGCCTTCGTTGACGACGTCCCCGTGCTCGACCTGGCGCGCACCGTCGCCGACATCGCTCGCGAGCACGGCAGTCGACACGGGATCGTGGCTGCGAGCTCGGCGCTGCGTGCCGGTGTCACCCGCCGGCAGCTCGAGCTCGCCGTCGCGCCGATGCGGAGCTGGCCCCAGGTCACCGTGTGCAGGCTCGCGGTCGACTGGGCGGACGGGCGGTGCGAGACGCCCGGCGAGGCGCTGGTCCTGCTGATGGTCAAGGAGCTGGGCCTCGGTGACGTCGAGCCGCAGTTCGGCCTGCGGGAGGACGGCCGCACGGCCTGGGTGGATCTGCGGGTGGGGCGGCACCTGATCGAGTTCGACGGCCGCCTGAAGTACGACGACCCAGCGGATCTGTGGGAGGAGAAGCGTCGCCAGGACTGGTTGTGCGGGTTCAAGCTCGGCATGACCCGGCTGTCCTGGACCGATGTCCAGGTCGACGTCTGGAAGGCGACGCAGCGTCGGCTGCTGCGCGACATCCGCGACACGAACGCTCGCTTCGGTGTGAACATCGACGACCTGGCGCCGTACCGCACGACGCGCGGGCCGCGCTGATCCGGCGGTCGCGTCGAGCTGTAACGCGGGGTTATGGCTTCTGGGCGCCTGAAATTTCGGTCGTCCAGAAGCCATAACTGCGCGTTACAGCCGGCGGGCGGCTCACTCGCCGCGGAACACCGGCCGGCGACCCTCGGCGAAGGCGTCGAGGCCCTCGGCGAAGTCGCGGGTGGTGAGCAGGGCACGCTGGCCGGAGTGCTCGCGATCGAGGGCGGCCTCGAGGCCGGGGAGCGTCGCGGCGTTGACGGCCTTCTTGATGCCGGTCAGCGCCAGGGCCGGGCCGGAGGCGAGCCGACGGGTCAGCCGCGCGACCAGGTCGGGGAGCTCGTCGTCGGGGGCGACGTGGGTGATCAGCCCGCAGGCCAGCGCCTCGGCGGCCGGCAGCGGCTCGCCCAGCAGCGCCATCCGCATCGTGCGGGCCCGACCGATCGAGGCAGCAACCGTCGCGGACGAGCCGCCGTCGGTCATCAGGCCGAGCCGGGAGAACGGGAGCAGGAAGGCGGCGGACTCGGCGGCCACGATGATGTCGGAGGCCAGGGCTGCCGAGCAGGCGACGCCCGCCGCGACGCCGTTCACGGCCGCCACGACCGGCACCGGGCAGGAGACGACGGCCCGGATCACCCGGTTGGCGCGGTCCATCGTCTCCATCGGGTGCTGCGGGGCCAGGCGCAGTGAGTCCAGGTCCGCCCCGGCGCTGAAGCCGGCGCCGGTGCCGGTCATCACGACGACGTGGACGTCGTCGCGGGCGGCCGCGCCCTCGAGCTCCGCAGCGAGCGCCGCCATCATGTCCCCGGTCACCGCGTTGAGCACGTCGGGCCGGTTGAACCGCAGGGTCAGCACGCCGTCCTGGGCCGACGCCACCAGGTCAGCCAATGGTGGCTCCAGCCGCGCGCAGCTCCTCGATCGCCGCCGTCGTCGACTCCGCCGCCACCCCGGCGCACAGGGGGAGCAGGAGGCGGGTGGGGAAGCCGTGCTCGACCGCATCCAGCGCGGTCGCCCGCACGCAGTAGTCGGTGGCGATCCCGCAGACGTCGACCGCATCCACGCCGCGCTCGCGCAGCCAGTCAGCGAGCGCGACGTCGTCGGCGCACCGGCCCTCGAACCCGGAGTAGGCAGCGCGGTGCTCGCCCTTGAGGAAGATCGCGTCGAAGGGCTGCGGGTCGAGGTTGGGGTGGAACGCCTCCCCGTCGGTGCCGACCTTGCAGTGCACCGGCCAGGACTCGACGAAGTCCGGGTCGTGCGACCAGTGCGAGCCCGGGTCGATGTGGTGGTCCTTGGTCGCGACGACGTGGGAGTACGCCGGCGCGCCCGGCCCCTTCGCGACCCAGGACTGCAACAGCGCCCCGATGTCGGCCGCGACGGCCGCACCGCCCGCGACGGCCAGCGACCCACCCTCGCAGAAGTCGTTCTGGACGTCGGTCACGATCAACGCGCGCGTCATGGCTCGACACTAACGGTGGGGATCACCGGCTCGCCCCGCGACATCTGCTGGATCGTGACCGGCAGCTCCGCTCGCGCGCTCAGGTGCCGCGCACGCGCGTCGGCGAGCGGCTCGCGACCGACCACCTCGCCGGAGCGGACCAGGGGCACCAGCAGGTCGCGGTCGTCACCGTCGTTGTCCGGTGGCGAGCCGATGCCGACGACCTCGGCCTCGGCGACCCCCGTCGCGGATCGGCGGCGCAGGGCATGCTTGCGCCCGCCGACCGAGGCCTTGTCGGCGCTCTTCTTGGCCACCGACTCCAGCTCGCCCGTCTGCGACTCGCGCGCCACCAGCTTGTAGACGAACCCGCAGGTCGGGTGCCCGCTCCCGGTGACGAGCTGGGTGCCCACGCCGTAGGCGTCGACGGGGGCAGCCGCGAGCGCCGCGATCGCGTGCTCGTCCAGGTCGCTCGTCACGACGATCCGCGTCGAGCCCGCCCCGAGCGCGTCGAGCTGCGCGCGCACCTGCACGGCGAGGGCGCCGAGGTCGCCGGAGTCGATCCGCACCGCACCGAGCGACGGCCCGGCCACCTCGACGGCCGCGCGGACGGCGGTCGCGATGTCGTAGGTGTCGACCAGCAGCGTCGTGCCCGACCCGAGCGAGTCGACCTGCGCGCGGAAGGCGTCGGTCTCGCTGTCGTGCAGCAGCGTGAACGAGTGCGCACTGGTGCCGGCCGTGGGCACGCCGTACCGCTGTCGTGCCGCCAGGTTGGAGCTGGTGGCGAAGCCGGCGACGTACGCCGCCCGCGCGGCGGCCACCGCCGCTTCCTCGTGGGTACGGCGCGAGCCCATCTCGATGCACGGACGGTCCCCGGCGACCAGCGTCATTCGCGAGGCCGCCGACGCGATCGCGGAGTCGTGGTTGTAGATCGAGAGCAGCAGCGTCTCCAGCAGCACCGCCTCCGCGAAGGTCGACTCGACCACCAGCAGCGGCGAGTGCGGGAAGTAGGCCTCGCCCTCGGCGTAGCCCCAGATGTCGCCGGAGAAGCGGTAGGCCGCGAGCCACTCGAGCGTCGGCTCGTCGACCACGTCGGCCAGCACGGCCATCGCGGGCGTGTCGAAGCGGAACGACTCGATCGCGTCCAGGGCGCGCCCCACCCCGGCGACCACGCCGTAGCGGCGGCCCTCGGGCAGCCGCCGGGGGAACAGCTCGAACACCGAGCGTCGATGGGCGGCGCCCGAGCGGAGCGCGGCCTGGAGCATGGTGAGCTCGTAGTGGTCGGTGAGCAGCGAGGTGGAGTGGGCCACGGGGATGAGTGTGCCAACATTGGGGTGTGACCGCGCCCGTCGAGGTCGAGCCGACCACCACACCCGATGAGGTCCTCGATCACACCGCCCAGACGGCGAAGCCGTGGGTGACCATCGTCTGGAACGATCCGGTCAACCTGATGTCCTACGTGACCTACGTCTTCCAGAAGTACTTCGGCTACTCGAAGAAGAAGGCCGAGAAGCTGATGATGGAGGTCCACGAGGACGGCAAGTCGGTCGTCAGCACGGGCTCGCGCGAGGAGATGGAGCGCGACGTGCAGGCGATGCACGAGTACGGCCTCTGGGCGACGATGGACAAGCAGGACTGAGCTGAGCCGCCACAGATGAGTGCCTTCCATCGCCACCGCCGCAGCAAGCTGATCATCGCGAACTTCACCGGCTTCGAGGCGGACCTGCTCCGCTCGCTGGCCGGGCAGCTCGTCGAGCTGTTGCGCAACGAGGCAGCGATCCCCAGCGACGGCGACGACCCGCTGGAGGCGATGCTGGACTTCTCGGGTCCGACCCAGGCGCCGGAGGACCCGGTCCTGGCCCGCCTGTTCCCCACGGCCTATCCGCACGACGAGGAGGCCGCCGCCGAGTTCCGACGGTTCACCGAGGGCGGTCTCCGCGACGGCAAGGCCGCCGCCGCGATCGCCATCATCGACGGCCTCGAGGAGGCCGGCCTGCCTGCCGAGCTGACCGAGGACGGCCTGATGATCGACGTCGAGCTCGACGAGGGGGCCGCCGAGACGTGGATGCGGTCCTTCACCGACCTGCGGCTGGCCCTGGCCACCCGGCTGGAGATCGAGGACGGCGACGAGGCCTACTGGCAGTCGCTGCCCGACGAGGATCCGCGCGCGCAGGCTCACGACATCTACGAGTGGGTCGGCTACCTGCAGGAGACGCTGGTCGGAGCGCTGAGCACGTGAGGTCCGTCTGATGCCGATCCCGCCGTTCGTCGCCGAGCTCCGTGCCCTGGTCGGGACCCGCGAGCTCTGGCTGCCAGGGGTGACCGCCGTCGTCCGCCGCGGGGGAGAGGTCCTCCTCACCCGGCGTGCCGACAACGGCGAGTGGGCGCCGATCACCGGAATCCTCGACCCCGGGGAGGAGCCCGCCATCGGCGCCGCCCGCGAGGCGCTCGAGGAGACCGGGGTCGTCGTGCGCGTCGATCGGCTCGCCGCGGTGAGCGCCAGCCCCCAGGTCGAACACGGCAACGGGGATCTCGGGGTCTACCTCGACCTCACCTTCGACTGCGCCTGGGTGAGCGGGGAGGCCCGGGTCGCGGACGACGAGAACGTCGAGGTCCGCTGGTGGCCGGCCGATGCGCTGCCGCCGATGGCGGGCTGGCTCCGCGAGCGGATCGAGGACGTCCTCGCTGGTGAGACTGCAGCCAGGTTCCGCACCGCGCCCTCCTAGAGTGGGCACGTGCTGACCATCGACCGCGGGACCTACGAGGCCATCGTCGCGCACGCGAAGCGGGACCATCCTGACGAGGCCTGCGGTGTCGTCGCCGGCCCCGAGGGCAGCGACCGGCCCGAGCGGCTGGTCGAGATGGTCAACGCCGCGGGCAGCCCGACCTTCTACGAGTTCGACTCGACCGATCTCCTGCAGCTCTACAAGGAGATGGACCTCAACGACGAGGAGCCGGTCGTGATCTACCACTCGCACACGGCGACCGAGGCCTACCCCAGCCGCACCGACATCGGTCTGGCCATGGAGCCGGGAGCGCACTACGTGCTCGTCAGCACGCGGGACTCCTTCGACGCCGCCGGAGGGAATAACGAGGGCCCTGTGGAGTTCAGGTCCTACAGGATCGTCGACGGCGAGGTGACCGAGGAAGAGGTCACCGTCGTGGACGAGCTTCCACCCAGCAACTGAGGAGTCACCCGATGGCCATCGAGGTCCGTATCCCGACCATCCTGCGCACCTACACCGACGGCGAGAAGGCCGTCAGCGCGGAGGGCGCCAACCTGAGCGCGCTGATCGACCAGCTCGAGGCCGACCACCCCGGTCTCAAGGACCGCCTCATCGAGGACGGCGACCTGCGGCGGTTCGTCAACGTCTACGTCAACGACGAGGACGTCCGCTTCATCGGCGGTCTCGAGGCCGAGCTCAGCGACGGCGACCAGGTCGTCGTGCTCCCGGCGGTCGCCGGCGGCGCTCGCTGAGATGACCCGCTACGACAACCTCCTCGCCTCCGTCGGCGCGACGCCGCTGGTGGGGCTGCCGAGGCTGTCGCCGCGTCCCGACGTACGGCTGTGGGCGAAGCTGGAGGATCGCAACCCGACCGGTTCGATCAAGGACCGTCCGGCGCTGCAGATGATCGAGGAGGCGGAGAAGGACGGGAGCCTCCGGCCGGGCTGCACGATCCTCGAGCCGACCTCGGGCAACACCGGCATCTCGCTGGCGATGGCGGCCAAGCTCAAGGGCTACCGGATCGTCTGCGTGATGCCCGAGAACACCTCCGAGGAACGCCGGCAGCTGTTGCGGATGTGGGGCGCCGAGATCATCTCCTCGCCGGCCGCGGGGGGCTCTAACGAGGCGGTGCGGGTGGCCAAGAAGGTCGCCACCGAGCACCCCGACTGGGTGATGCTCTACCAGTACGGCAACGCCGCCAACGCGCTCGCGCACGAGCGGGGCACCGGCCCGGAGCTGCTCGCCGACCTGCCCTCGATCACCCACTTCGTCGCCGGGCTGGGCACCACCGGCACGCTGATGGGGGTGAGCAGGTTCTTCCGCTCCGCCAAGCCGGGTGTGCGGATCGTCGCCGCCGAGCCGCGCTACGGCGAGCTCGTCTACGGCCTGCGCAACCTCGACGAGGGGTTCGTTCCCGAGCTGTACGACGCCGAGCTGATCGACTCGCGCTTCTCGGTCGGCCCCCGCGACGCCGTCCGCCGGGTCCGCGAGCTGCTGGAGCTCGAGGGCATCTTCGCGGGCATCTCGACCGGCGCGATCCTGCACGCCGCGCTCGGCCAGGCCGCAAAGGCGGTCAAGGCCGGCGAGAGCGCCGACATCGCGTTCGTGGTCGCCGACGGCGGCTGGAAGTACCTCTCCACCGGCGCCTACGAGGGCACCGTCGACGAGGCCGAGGAGCGCCTCGAGGGCCAGCTCTGGGCCTAGGTCGCCGCCCGCGACGGTCGCCTGGCGTGACTGCGATCTCCCGTGACGTGCGTCGCGTGCCACTGCGGTGATCGTCGCGAGGTCCTAGCCTTGCGTCTTGTGCGCACCGAGACGACCGCCGAGGCGAGGAACGCCCCCGTCGGCATCTTCGACTCCGGCTTCGGGGGGCTGACCGTCGCCCGCTCCGTGATCGACCAGCTGCCCCACGAGTCGATCGTCTACGTCGGCGACACCGCACGTCAGCCCTACGGGCCCAAGCCGATCGGCGAGGTCCGCGAGTATGCGCTCGAGTGCCTCGACCACCTCGTCGAGCAGGGCGTGAAAGCGCTGGTCATCGCCTGCAACTCCGCCAGTGCCGCGATGCTCCGCGACGCGCGCGAACGCTACGACGTTCCCGTGGTCGAGGTGATCCTCCCGGCCACCCGGCGCGCCGTGGCCGCCAGCCGGACCGGCCGGATCGGGGTGATCTGCACGCGCGCGACCGCCGAATCGCTCGCCTACGACGACGCCTTCGCCGCGGCGCCGCACGTGCAGCTGTTCACCCGGGCGTGCCCGACCTTCGTCGACTTCGTCGAGGCCGGCGTGACCGGCGGCGAGGAGCTGCTGGGCCACGCCCACGACTATCTCGACCCGCTCACCTCCGAGGGGATCGACACCCTGATCCTCGGCTGCACGCACTATCCGCTGCTCACCGGCGCCATCTCCTACGTGATGGGCGACAACGTGACGCTGATCAGCAGCGCCGAGGAGTGCGCCAAGGACGTCTACAAGATGCTGGTGCAGACCGATCTGCTGCGGCCGGACGGCGATCCGTCGTACTCCTTCCTGACCACCGGGTCGCCGGAGGAGTTCGAGACGATCGGTCGCCGGTTCCTCGGCCCGGAGATGGTCGCCGCTCACCAGTTCGCCGGGGGCCTGGCATGACCGCCCGCATGCGGCTGACGATCGTCGGCTGCTCCGGCTCCTACCCCGGGCCGGAGTCACCCGCGAGCTGCTACCTGCTCGAGGCCGACGACTCCTCGGGCCGCACGTGGCGGGTGCTGCTCGATCTCGGCAACGGTGCGCTCGGTGCGCTGCACCGGTACGGCGATCCGCTGGCCGTCGACGCGGTGCTGCTCAGCCACCTGCACGCCGACCACTGTCTCGACCTGTGCGGCTACTACGTGCTCCGCAAGTACCACCCCACGGGCGCGCAGCCCCGGATCCCGGTGTGGGGTCCGGAGGGCACGGCGGACCGGATGGCGCGGGCCTACGACCTGCCCAGCGATCCTGGTATGCATGGGGAGTTCGACTTCCGGGAGTGGACCGGCACCGTCGAGATCGGACCGTTCTCGGTGACCCCGGTGCCGGTGGCGCACCCCGTCCCGGCGTACGGCCTCCGGGTCGCCGCCGGGGGAGCCACGCTCGCCTACACCGGCGACACCGGTCCGACCCCCGCGCTCGACGACCTCGCCCGCGACGCCGACCTGCTCCTGGCCGAGGCGTCCTTCCGGGCCGGTGACTCCTCGCCCCCCGACCTGCACCTGACCGGCGCGGACGGCGGCGCGGTCGCCGAGCGCTCCGGGGTGAAGCGCCTGGTCCTCACCCACATCCCACCGTGGTTCGACCCGAAGGGCGCGCTGGCCGAGGCGACGGCGGCGTACGACGGACCGGTGGAGCTGGCCGTGCCGGGGGCCGTCTACGAGGTGTAGCTCAGCTCAGGCCGGCGTCGTGGACCGCGATCGCCACCTGGACCCGGTTGGTCGTGCCCAGCTTCTCGAAGAGTCGTGACACGTGCGCCTTGACGGTCGGGATCGACAGATAGAGCTCACGGGCGATCTCGGCGTTGCTCAGCCCACGCCCGACGGCCAGCGCGACCTCCCGCTCCCGGTCGGTGAGCCGCGCGAGGCGCACGTTGGCCTCCGCCGCACGGGCGGCGGCCACGCTGGCAGTCTCGTCGGGCTCGTCGCGCAACCGGCGGATCAGGGTGCGGGTGACCGACGGCGAGAGCATCGGCTCGTCGTCGACGACCTTGCGGATCGCGGCGACGATCTGCGCGGGCGGGGTGTCCTTGAGCAGGAAGCCGTCGGCTCCGGAGGCGAGCGCCTCGACGACGTGCTCGTCGGCGTCGAACGTGGTCAGCACGATGACGCGCGGTGGGTCGGACCACTCGTGCAGCTCCCGGGTGGCGTCGAGCCCGTCGAGTCGCGGCATCCGGATGTCCATCAGGACCACGTCGGGCCGCAGCTCCCCGGCCAGCGCGATCCCCGCGCGGCCGTCGGCGGCCTCGCCGACCACCTCGATGTCCCCCTCGCCGCCGAGGATCAGCGCGAGCGCCGAGCGCACCAGCGGATCGTCGTCGACCAGCAGCACCCGTGTCACGGCGCCCACGGTATCCAGCCGCGCAGGACGAACATCGAGCCCTCCCGGCCGTGGTCCAGCCGACCGCCACGCAGCTCGGCGCGCTCGGTGAGGCCGACCAGGCCGAGGCCCGACCCCGGCGTCCGGGACGGACCGAAGCCGACGGGGTTGCGCAGCAGCACCTCGATGCCGGGCTCGGGGCCGCCACTGACCTGGACCGACACGACCGCGCCGGGCGCATGCTTGCGCGCGTTGGTGAGCCCCTCCTGGACGATCCGATAGACGGTGCGGCCGGTCGCGTCGGGCACGTCGTCGTCACGCACGAGGTCCTCGAACTCGATCCGCATGCCGCTCGCCTGCGCGTCCGACACGAGCGCCGGCAGGTCGGCGTAGGTCGGCTGGGGGGCGTGCCGGCGCTGGCCGGTGCTGTCCTCGCGCAGCACCCCGAGCACGCCGCGCAGGTCCGTGAGCGCCTCGTGGGCCTTGTCCCGGATCACCTCGGCGCTCGTGCGGGTCTCCTCGGGCGTGAGGTCGCTGCGGTAGGCCAGGGCACCGGCGTGCAGGGAGATCTGGGAGATCCGGTGTGCGAGCACGTCGTGCATCTCACGGGCGATCCGGGCCTGCTCCTGACCGCGCGCCTGGGCCACCCGCAGCTCCTGCTCGGCCTCGGCCCGCTCGGCCCGGTGGCGCAGCGTCCAGATCAGCTCGCGCCGCGAGCCGATGTACATGCCCCAGGCGAACAGGGCGCCCGTGGCGATGACATTGGCCACCAGCAGCAGCCACAGGGGGTCGTCGGAGGGGTTGGTGAGCATGCTGTAGGCCTGCGCCGCCGCGAGGTTGACGACGGCGACGGGCACCATCTCCCGCCACCGCCGCCGGGTGGCCAACGACACCGCCGCCAGCGTCGCGGGTCCGGCCGCGGTCCCCGAGACCGCGCCGGCCAGCGCCAGGACCAGGGCGATCGAGAGCGGGTGCCGGCGCCGGAAGTAGACCGCGACGTACGCCGCCAGCCCGATCAGCAGGTCGAGGACGCACCACCAGGCGGCCCGCTCTGCCTCGACCTCGGCGACCGGGAGCCAGACGATCGCGCTGATGACCAGCATGACCGCGTAGCGCCACACGTGGCTCCAGCGGCGCAGCGGCGGCTGGTACTCGCACGGGTCGGGCTGGTCCACGGGCTCAGGCTAGGCGGGCCGTCGGGGCGGTGCAGGAGTCGGGAGTCGGGCCGAGACCCTACTTTGGTCAGCCGCCGCCCTCCGCGGGTCTGGTGCGCGGGCCGCGCCCCGTCGGGCAGGGTGGAGCCATGATCGAAGTTGCAGGACTGACCAGGAAGTACGGCACGTTCACCGCTGTGGACGACGTCAGCTTCGTCTGCCAGCCAGGGACGGTGACCGGCTTCCTCGGTCCCAACGGCGCCGGCAAGACCACCACGATGCGCGTGATGGTCGGCCTCACGCCCCCGACGTCGGGTCGGGTCACCATCGGCGGCCACCTCTACCAGGAGATCCCGAACCCCGGACTGCACGTGGGCGTCCTGCTGGACGCCTCGGCGCAGCACGCCGGCCGCACCGGTCGCGAGATCCTCGAGCTCGGTGCCGCGACCATGGGCCTGCCCTCGTCCCGGGTCGACGAGATCCTGGAGCTGGTCTCGCTGACGCCCCCCGAGGCGAAGCGCCGGCTGCGCAACTACTCCCTCGGCATGAAGCAGCGGCTCGGCATCGCCCACGCGCTGCTCGGCGACCCCTCGGTGCTCATCCTCGACGAGCCCGCGAACGGCCTCGACCCGGCCGGCATCCGCTGGATGCGCGGCCTGCTGCGCGGCTACGCGGAGCGCGGCGGCACGGTGCTGCTCTCCAGCCACCTGCTGCACGAGGTCGAGCAGATCGCCGACGAGATGATCCTGATCGGCAACGGCCGGATCGTGGCGCAGGGCGACAAGAAGTCCCTCCTCGCCGACAGCGGCGTCGAGAGCGCCCTCGTGACCGCTCTCGACAACGCCCAGCTCACCGCTGCCCTGAAGGCCAAGGGCATCGCCGTCACCGCCTCGGGCGAGGGCCTGCGGGTCGAGGCGTCGCCGGTCGACGTCGGACGCGTCGCCGCCGAGCAGCAGATCGTCCTGACCGACCTCCGCTCCGGCGGTGCGGGCCTGGAGGACCTCTTCCTCCAGCTCACCGCGGACACCCAGCGCGAGGGCCACCCCGAGGCCGCGACCCAGGCAGGAGTGCAGGCATGAGCACGACCGTTCCCACCCTCGACATCTCGGGGACCTCGCCCGTCCCGCTCGGCCGGCTCGTGAAGGTCGAGTTCCGCAAGGCGCTCGACACGCGAGCGGGCTTCTGGTTCGCCGTCTCGATCGTCGGCCTGGTCCTCGCCGTCCTGGTCATCTGGGCGCTGGCCGCGCCCGACGAGGGCAAGAACTTCGCGGACTTCCTCGGCATCGCCGGAGCCGTGCTCGGCTACTTCATGCCGATCCTGATCATCCTGCTCGTGACGAGCGAGGCGAGTCAGCGCAACGGCCTGGTGACCTTCACCCTGGAGCCCAGGCGCCCGCGCATCGTGGTCGCCAAGCTCCTCGCCGGCTTCGCGCTCGCGATCGTGGTGATGGTGCTGGCGGTCGCCGTGGCGGCGTTCGCGACCCTGCTCAGCGCGGTGACCGGCGCCGATGTCGTGTGGAGTGTCGACGCCAACCTGCTCTTCAACGGCTTCGTGCTCGCCAACGTGGTCGGCATCCTGATCGGCTTCGCGATCGGCACGCTGCTGATGAACACCCCGGCGGCGATCGTCGGCTACTTCGCCTACACGCTGATCCTCCCGACGGCCGTCGGCATCCTGAGCGCCATCAGCGAGGGCTTCGAGAAGGTCGCGCCCTGGATCGAGTTCAACACCGCCCAGACCCCGCTGTTCACCGGCGACTACACGCCGTCGGGCGAGGAGTGGGCCCAGATCGCCACCTCCGGCTTCATCTGGCTCGTCGTGCCGCTGGTGCTCGGCATCTGGCGGCTGCTGCGCATCGAGTTCAAGTAGCCGGGCCTCGCTCGGGCTGCCCGGCACGACGGATCGCGCCGGGCAGCTGCAGGCTCCACCGCGAGGGCGCGCCCCTGCGCTCCGCAGGGGCGCACTAGGGTCGGATCATGACTGCGCGTGAAGACGGCCGAGCCGATGACGAGCTGCGTCCGATCAAGATCACCCGAGGCTGGCTCGACCACGCCGCCGGCTCGGTGCTGGTCGAGTTCGGCCGCACCAGGGTGCTGTGTGCGGCCTCGGCATCCGCGGGTGTGCCGCGCTGGCGCAAGGGCTCGGGGCTGGGATGGGTCACGGCGGAGTACGCCATGCTGCCCGCCTCGACCAACACCCGCTCGGACCGGGAGTCGGTCAAGGGCAGGATCGGCGGCCGCACCCACGAGATCAGTCGGCTGATCGGGCGCTCGCTGCGCGCGGTCATCGACTACGAGGCGCTCGGCGAGAACACCATCCAGCTCGACTGCGACGTACTCCAGGCCGACGGCGGCACCCGCACGGCGGCGATCACCGGGGCCTACGTCGCGCTCGCAGACGCGGTGGCCCACCTGCGCTCCACGGGCGCGCTCACGGGCGAGCCGCTGACCGGATCGGTCGCCGCGGTGAGCGTCGGGATCATCGACGGCGCCCCCCGCCTGGACCTGCCCTACGTCGAGGACGTGCGCGCCGAGACCGACATGAACGTCGTGATGACCGGCGACGGCAAGTTCGTCGAGGTCCAGGGCACCGCCGAGGGGGCGGCCTTCGATCGCGCCGAGCTGGACGCGCTGCTCGGCCTCGCCGAGAAGGGCTGCTCCGACCTCACGCGCCTGCAGCAGGAGGCGCTTGCGCGGTGAGGGTCTTCCTGGCGTCTCGCAACCGCAAGAAGATCGAGGAGATGGAGCGGATCCTGCGCGAGCATCTCCCCGAGATCGAGGTCCTCGGGATCGACGACGTCGAGGGCTACGACGAGCCCGTCGAGGACCAGTCCACCTTCGAGGGCAACGCGCTGCTCAAGGCTCGGGCCGGCCTCGCTGCGACCGGGCTGCCGTCCCTGGCGGATGACAGCGGGCTGTGCGTCGACGCGCTCAACGGCATGCCCGGCGTGCTGTCCGCGCGCTGGTCCGGGCCGCCCAAGGACGACGACCGCAACAACCGGCTGCTGCTCGACCAGCTCGCGGACGTCCCGGACGAGCGGCGTACCGCTCACTTCCAGTGTGCGGTCGCGTTCTGTCACCCGAGCGGCGAGGAGCTGGCCAGCGGGGTGATGCCCGGATGGGTCGTCCGTGAGACGCGGGGCGACGGTGGCTTCGGGTACGACGTGCTGTTCGTGGCCGAGGACCGGCCGGGGGTGACGACGGCGGAGCTCCCGCGCGCGGACAAGGACGCGATCTCGCACCGCGGATGGGCGCTGCGCAGGATGGCCCCGATCGTCGCGCGGGTGCTCGCCCAGCCGTAGGTCAGGCGGACTCGGTCTGCGACTCGGTGGCCGGGGCGAGCCGCCTGCTGATGAGGTAGCCCCAGACGGCCGCGAAGATGAACATGAACACCGAGTAGACCGCGGCGGGGACCGAGATCTCGGTCGTGTCGAGCACCTCGACGGCGACGTAGATCGCCAGCGTCCCGTTGTGCACGCCGATCTCCATCGAGGACGCGATCGCCTGCTCCTCCTTGACGCCCGCCGCCTTGGGCACGAGGTAGCCGACCACGAGCGAGATCGCGCAGAAGAGCGCTGCGGCGAGCCCGACGTCGGCGATGTAGTCGCCGACGTTCTCGGCCTGGTCGACGAGGATGCCGAGCACCAGCACCGCGAGGATCACCGCGGAGCCGATCCGTACCGGCTTGTCCATCCGGGTCGCGAAGTCGGTCGCCCTGGCCCGCACGAACATGCCGATCGCGACCGGCACGAGCACGATCGCGAACACCTCCACGACCTTGATGAACTGCAGGCTGACCGAGTCGCCCTGGTCGTAGTGGTTGATGGCCAGGTTGGTGATGATCGGCAGCGACACGATCGCGATGATCGAGTTGATCGCCGTGAGGCTGACGTTGAGCGCCACGTCGCCGCGGAAGAGGTGGCTGAACAGGTTGGCGCTGGTCCCGCCCGGTGACGCGGCCAGCAGCATCATGCCGATCGCGAGGAGCGGTGGCAGGTCGAGCAGCTTCACCAGGCCGAAGCAGATGATCGGCAGGACCACCAGCTGGCACACCAGCGCGACCGCGACCGCCTTCGGCGCCTTCGCGACCCGTCGGAAGTCGTCCGGGGTGAGCGAGAGGCCGAGACCGAACATGATGATGCCGAGCGCCAGCGGCAGCCCGACCGTGGTGAGGGCGGAGTCCATGGGCGGACTCTAGTGACCGTCGTCACGCCGCGGTGGGTGTTCGAACGGATCGGTGCGCCCGGAGAGACTCGAACTCTCACTGGCCAGGACCTAAACCTGGTGCCTCTGCCAATTGGGCTACGGGCGCTGGGGGTGGAGCGGTGCTCAGTGTTCCAGCCCCGCGTGTTCCAGCCCCGCCGACCCGGCGCAGTCTGACCCCGCGCCGTCCGCCGTGAGGGTCAGACTGCGCCGAGTCGGCGCAGATTGACCCGGGGTCGGGGTCAGCGTGGCTCCTCGTCGGCGAGGTTGAGCTTGAGGTCCTTGCGCAACTTGGCGACGTGGCCGGTGGCCTTGACGTTGTACTGCGCGAGGAAGACCTTGCCGTCCTCGTCGACGACGACGGTGGAGCGGATCACGCCCTCGACCACCTTGCCGTAGAGCTTCTTCTCCCCGAACGCGGCGTACTGCTGCATCACGGTCCGGTCCGGATCCGAGAGCAGGGTGATGGCCAGGCCGTCGCGCTCGCGGAACTTGGCCAGCTTCGCCGGCTTGTCGGGGGAGATGCCGAGGACCTCGTAGCCCTCCGCCTGGAACGAGTCGAGGGTCTCGGTGAAGTCGCAGGCCTGCTTGGTGCAGCCGGGCGTCATCGCGGCCGGGTAGAAGTAGACGATCACCTTGCGCCCGAGGAAGTCGCTGAGGGCGACCTCGGTGCCGGTGTCGTCGAGCAGGGTGAACTCGGGCGCGGTGTCACCGGGGGAGAGGCGCTCGGACTGGCTCACGATGGACTCCTTGTCGCAAACGATGTGCAATAACGTAGGGTGGGTGATTAATGGCCCGCCGTGGCCCAACCTAGCCTCCGCCGAGGAGACCGCATGCACGTCCCCGATGGCTTCCTGGACGCACCGACGTCGCTGGCGACCGGTGCCGCTGCAGTCGCATGCATCGGCGTGGCGCTCGTCAAGGCTCGCAACGAGCTCGACGACCGGACCGCCCCGATGGCCGGACTGGTGGCCGCCTTCATCTTCGCCGTCCAGATGCTCAACTTCCCGGTCGGTGCCGGCACGAGCGGCCACCTGATGGGCGGGGCGCTGGCCGCCGTGCTCGTCGGGCCCTGGACCGGCCTGCTCTGCATGAGCGTGGTGCTCGTCGTCCAGAGCCTGCTCTTCGCCGACGGGGGCATCACCGCGCTCGGCACCAACGTGCTGCTGATGGGGATCGCGACCGTCGCCGTGGGCTGGATCGTCTTCCGGGGGCTGCAGCTGCTGCTGCCCCGCCGACTGGCGCTCGTCCCCCTCCAGGCGGGCATCGCGGCGTTCGTCTCGGTCCCCGTGGCCGCCGTGGTGTTCGTGCTGCTCTACTCCGTCGGTGGCACCGCCGAGATCCCGTTCGACACCCTGATGACCGCGATGATCGGGGTCCACGGGCTGATCGGACTCGGGGAGGGGATCATCACCTTCCTCGCGGTCGGCGCGATCGTCGCCGTACGGCCCGACCTCGTGTACGGCGCCCGGCCCGTCCTCGCTCAGCGTGAGCTCGTGATCCGGACGGGGGCCACGGCATGAGGGCCGTCTCCACCAAGTGGGTCGTGGCCGGGATCGCCCTGGTCGCGCTGCTGCTCGCCGGGTTCGTGAGCGCCTACGCCTCGTCCGACCCCGACGGACTGACCAAGGTCTCGCAGGACCAGGGCTTCGCCGAGACCGAGACCGAGCACGGGACCGCTGACGGTCCGCTCGCGGGCTACGCTGCGCAGGACGTCGACAACGAGCGGCTCTCGGGCGCGCTGGCGGGTGTGGCAGGGGTCGTGGTCGTGCTCGCGCTCGGCGCCGGTGTCGCCTACGCCGTGCGACGCCGCCAGCAGTCGGCCACCTGAGGATGGGCGCCGGCCACGGGCACAAGCTGCACTTCCACGGGCACTCGCCCGTGCATCGGGCTCCCGCCCACCTGAAGATCCTCGCTCTCCTGGGCTTCATGATCGTCGTCGTCGCGACGCCGCGGGACTGGTACGCCGCCTACGGGGTCTACCTGGCGCTGCTGGTCGTCGTCATCGGGGTCAGCCGGGTGCCGCCGACCTACCTCCT
>JBAWHI010000294.1:0-15192 GCA_049593675.1 Nocardioides sp. | reverse complement strand
AGCCCGATCCCGCGACTGGCTCCCGTGACGACGGCGACCTTGCCGGCCAGACCCTGCACTGCTCCTCCAGATGGTTGCTCGATGGTTGCTCCGGAACTAAGCGCTTGCTTACCATGAGCCCGATGAGCGCGTCCACCCCCGTCCCCGACGCCCGGACCCGGCTGGCCCGGGCCGCGGTCGAGGCGTTCGCGACCCGGGGGTTCCACGGCACCACGACCCGCGACATCTCCACGTCGGCCGGCATGAGCCCGGCCGCGATGTACGTGCACCACCGCTCCAAGGAAGAGCTGCTCTTCGAGCTGGCGCGGGTCGGCCACCTGCGGGTGCTCGAGCTGGTGCGGGTCTCCGTCTCCCGCTCGGAGGACCCCACCACCCAGCTCGGCGACCTGGTCGAGGACTTCGTGCGCGACCACGCGGTGGCCCACACCGGCGCACGGGTCATCAACTACGAGCTCGCCGCCCTGAGCGAGGAGCACCGCGCCGAGATCCTCGCGACCCGCCACCAGATCGACCTGGTGGTCCGCGACGTCGTCGACCGCGGCGTCGCCACCGGCGCGTTCGCCACGCCCGATGCGCGGATGACCTCGCTCGCCATCCTCTCGCTCGGCATCGACGTGGCCCGCTGGTTTCGCGACGAAGGCCGGTGGACGCCCGACGAGGTCGCCGCCCACTACCGACTCCTCGTCCTGCGGATGGTTGGGGCAGGATCGCAGCCATGAGCTACGAGCCCGCCGCCGACAGGTACGACACCGACGCCACCGGGATGCGCTACCGGTTCACCGGGCGCAGCGGACTGCAGCTGCCCGTGATCTCGCTGGGACTGTGGCAGAACTTCGGCACCGACCGGCCGGAGGAGACCCAGCGCGCGGTCCTGCGTCGGGCCTTCGATCGTGGTGTGACCCACTTCGACCTGGCGAACAACTACGGTCCGCCGTACGGCCGGGCCGAGGAGAACTTCGGCCGCTACCTGCGCGACGACTTCGCCGCCCACCGCGACGAGCTGATCATCTCCACCAAGGCCGGCTACGACATGTGGCCCGGCCCCTACGGGCAGGGCGGTGGCTCGCGGAAGTATGTGCTGTCCTCGCTCGACCAGTCGCTGGGCCGGCTCGGTCTCGACTACGTCGACATCTTCTACAGCCACCGCTTCGACTCCGAGACGCCGGTCGAGGAGACGATGATGGCGCTCGACCACGCGGTCCGTCAGGGCAAGGCGCTCTACGCCGGGATCTCGTCCTACTCGGCAGCCAGGACCCGCGAGGCCGCGGAGATCGCGCGCGACCTCGGCACCCCGCTGCTCATCCACCAGCCGTCGTACTCGATGCTCAACCGCTGGATCGAGGAGGACCTGCTCGACGAGCTGGAGGAGCAGGGGATGGGGTGCATCGTCTTCACCCCGCTCGCCCAGGGCCTGCTCACCGACCGCTACCTCGACGGCGTCCCGTCCGACTCACGGGCGGCGCGCGCCGCGTCCACCATCGGCGAGAGCCACCTCGACGAGTCCACCCTGCGACACGTCCGCGCACTCAACGAGATCGCCCAGCAGCGCGGCCAGAAGCTCGCCCAGCTGGCGCTGCAGTGGGCGGTCCGCGACCCGCGTGTGACGTCGGCCGTGATCGGAGCCAGCTCGGTCGAGCAGCTCGACGCCAACCTGGACGCACTGGCGTTCGCGCCGCTTTCGCCGGCGGAGCTCCGGGCGATCGACGAGAATGCTGTCGAGGCCGGGATCAACCTCTGGGCCGGGCAGACCGAGGAGTAGCCATGGCGACCGTCGCGCGCGAGCACGGTGCGTTGCGCGAACACGTCGTCGTGGCCCTGCGCGACGACATCATGACCGGTCGGCTCGCGCCCGGAGAGCCGCTGCGCACCGAGGCGGTCATGCAGCGCTTCGGCGTCTCGAACTCTCCCCTGCGCGAGGCCTTCGCGCAGCTGGCGAGCGAGGGCCTCGTCGTCGTGGAGCGCAACCGCGGCGCGTCGGTCGCGCCGCTGAGCCGCGCCGCCGCGGCCGACCAGCTGCGAGTGGGCGGGCTGCTCTTCGAGCAGGTGCTGCGCTGGGGCTTCCCGCGCTACCTGCCCGCGGACGTCGCCACCCTGCGCCGCTGCGCGCTCGACTTCGAGCTCGCCTACCGCAGCGGGGACCTGGCCACCGCCTTCGCCGACTCCGACCGCTTCGGACGCCAGCTCCTCGACCGGTGCGGCAGCCAGGAGCTCGCGCGCGCCTTCAGTGGCCTGCTGCCCCGGCTCCGGCGGCTGGTCCGGCTCCTGGACCCGGTGGGCTACCTCGCCCTCCAGGGCTCGCTGCAGTCGGCGGTCGTCGCCTCGGCGGCCGACGGTGACGTCGAGAGCGCCGCCGTCGCAGCGAGCTCGGTGTGGCGCCAGGTGGCCAGGCTGGTCGAGGATGTCGAGCCCGACGTCCTCGGGGACTGAGCGTGGGGTCCTCCGTCGTGGGACATCCGGCGCTGCGGGCCGTACGCCGCCGCCAGCGCGCCGGCGCCGCCAACCGACGCATCGGCTGGGTGCTGCTGCCGGTGATGGTCGCGGCGACCGCGGTGCACTACCTTCCCGGTGACCGGCCGGTCGCGGCCGCCGCCCTCGTGGCGGTGATGGTGGTGCTCAGCACCGTCCATCTGGCGCTGTCGGTCTACGTGTTCGGGTTCGTCCGCCCGCGGCGCACCCTGAAGGTCTTCCACGTCTACTTCGGCTACGCCCTGGGAGTCGTCATCTGGGCGTCGCAGACCAACCTGGACAACGAGCCGCTGCACACCTGGCTCACGGTGCTGATGTTCCTCGGCATCGCCGTGCACGTGATGCTGGCGATGCGCTACGCGGCCCGTCGCCGGGCCGCGCAGCACGAGATCGCTACTTCTTCTTCTTGTTCTTCTTGACCGTCACCTTGGCCGTGTCCCGGGCCGCGGTGTCGCCGAGCAGCTCGGACACCTGGGTCCCGCTGTAGACGAAGACCAGCTTGCCGGACTTCTTCGGCTTCCAGGTGAGCTTGCCGGTGCGCTTCGCGGCATCGGCCGGCCCGAGCTTCAGGGTGCGGATCGTGCTGTTCTTGCCCTTCTTCGGGTCGAAGGTGACCTTGACCGTCCGCTTCGGGCCGCCCTCGGCCGCCACCAGCTTGAGCTTCCACGTCGCCTTCTTGCCGGCCTTCACGGTGCGCTTGGCCGGTGTCGCCGTCAGCGTGCTGTCGACGGTCCGGGTCAGGTCCACCGTCCCCTCCGGGGTCCAGACCGCGACGGCGTCCTGGTCGAAGGAGCTGAAGACCATCTCGTTGACGCCGTCGCCGTTCAGGTCGACGACCGCGGCCCCACCGGACTGGCCGAAGTACTCCCCGTCGCTCGTCAGCTGGTGCAGCTGCGTCGAACCGTCGTCGTGCTGCTCGATCCACCACAGCCGGCGGTCGCCGTCACCGGACACGGCGAGGTCGAGGTCGCCGTCCCCGTCGATGTCGCCGTAGCCCAGGACGCCAGGGGCGCCCTGGCCGGGTCCGTAGCGGGAGGTGATGGCGTCGCTGAACACCGGGTAGTTGTCCCGGTTGCTGCCGTAGTCCGCCGGGCAGGGCTCGACCGGGGTGTCGGGATCCGACAGGGTCCTGCGCTCCCAGGGCTCGGTGATGTCGTCGCCGGGGATGAACTCGATGACCTGCTCGGGCCAGGCGAACGGCGGGAGCAGCACAGCGAAGGTGCACCGGTTGACGTGGTTGGTGCCGATCCAGCTGATCGTGCCCGGCTCCCGGAAGTCCGGCACCGGTCGGATCTGGAAGCCCATGCCGACGTCGGACAGCGTCGCGATCGTCCGGACCGTGAAGTCCGCAGCGGTCAGGGTGTCGTCGTCGTCGCCGTTCTCGAGCCACAGGAAGGCCGGAGCCGGGAAGGTCCCGCCCCCGGAGCCACGCAGCGGGTCGAAGTAGCGGGAGCTGATGATGTCGAGGTCGCCGTCCTCGTCGACGTCGGCCACGACCGGCTGGCTGCCACCCACGTCGGCCAGGGCCACGGGTGCCTCGAACGTGTGGTCGGAGCGCCCCTTGAAGAACTGGGTCTCGATGCTGTCGTCGGTCTGGCTGCCGGCGACCCGTGCCTCCTCGACGGTGCTGACCAGATCCAGGATCTCGTCGCCGTCGAGGTCGACGAGCTGCACCCCGTGGTAGGAGCCGGGCTGGTCGGTGATCACGTCATGGCGCGTGAGGTCGGCGTCGGGCCCGTGGTTCTCCCACCAGGTGATCGCGCCGGTCGCGTTCAGCTCCTCAGGGCCCGCCGGGTCGGTGCCGAAGAAGTAGCCGGAGGGCACGATGATGTCGTTGTCCCCGTCGCCGTCCACGTCCTCGATGGTGGTGGCGTTCGGGAAGACGAGCCCGTCCTCGGGGCCGAAGAGCGTGATCTTCGTCCAGCTCTCGAGCGTCTCGCCCGGGCGGTAGACCTGGAGACCTCCGCCCCCGACCGGCCGGCCCCCGTCGTCGAGCGGTCCGTAGCTGCTCGTGACGATGTTCTGCTCACCGGCGAAGACCTCTCCGACGGTGGTGAAGCTCGCGCCCTCGAGGGCGGTGTCGACGTCGTACCGGGTGAAGACCGGGTCGGTCGTGCTGGTGTTGGTCTCCGCCTGCTGCGGAGCCGACGCGGCATCGGCGCCGGACAGGGCAACGGCTGTGGGAACGGCGACGAGGCAGGCCGCGGTGACGGCGGCCGCGGCGCGGCGGGGTCGGGACACGAAGGCTCCTCCTGGGCTGGGGAGGCCACCGTGCCATGGATTTCGCACAATTCGTGGAGACTTGGGCAAAATTCATATATCAGATAGTCGACCCTCGTGCCGGGCGCGGTCCCGGCTGTTCTCCCAGGCCTGGCATCCGACGAGCACCGCGCCCGCCAGCGCGGCTCCGGCGACGATGTCGATGACGTAGTGCTCGGCGTAGTAGACCAGCGCCGTGCTCATCAGCAGCGGGTAGAGCACCAGCAGCCAGCGCCACGGCGAGCGCAGCCGCTGGATGGCGTAGCCGACGATGAGGAAGGTGATGCCGGCGTGCAGCGACGGCATCGCCGCGACGGGGTTGCCGACGCCGTGCAGGATCAGGTCGATCCGATCCAGGCCGACGTCCTGCCATCCGCGGCTGGTGATCCGGGTGACGTCGGCGTCCAGCCAGCCCTCCTCCGAGGCCATCCACGGTGGCGCCATCGGATAGA
Organism: Nocardioides sp.; assembly: GCA_049593675.1. Lineage (GTDB taxonomy): Bacteria > Actinomycetota > Actinomycetes > Propionibacteriales > Nocardioidaceae > Nocardioides. Next base: position 10,015 of record JBAWHI010000294.1, on the reverse strand, counting down.
GGATGTAGATCGCGAGTGCGCCGAAGTTGATCGCCACGTAGCGCCGCATCCAACGGATCCACTCGACCCGGCTGCGCACCCAGAGTACCGCCGCGATCGTCAGGCCGGTGACGAAGTGGGTCGCGTAGACGGTCGTGAACACCAGGTCGTACCAGCGCGGTGCGCTGTCCTTCAGGCACGGATCCCCACACCAGGCCTGCTGCAGGCGCTCGGTCGGCGTGGCACCGAACCCGAGCCACTCGTCCACGTGGATCGGCATGTAGACGTGCACCGGCAGACCCAGCTCATCGGTCAGTCCACGGCTGAAGAAGTAGACGATCAGCCCGAGGACCGGCAGCCACCAGTCCTTGAGGAAGTTCAGGTGGTAGCGGGGCCGGGCCTCGACGTTCCAGGCGATGGTGCCGAGCCAGAGCCAGAGGAAGACCTGGACGGTGTCGTTGGGGATCCCGAGCAGCTCGGACCAGACGATCAGCGCGCCGGCGTACGCCGTCATCGAGATCGCACGGACCCGGCGCCTGGTCCGGGGGTAGGGCAGCGGCCGGAGGTCGTGCGCGACCGGCACTCCCACCTCCTCCGCTCCCTGCGCCATGCGGTGGAGTCTAGGAGGGCTGTGGAGGACGGCTGCAGACGTCGACGACGAAGCGTTCACTGCTCGGTATGCGAGCACTGGTCCTGGTCGTCCCGGTCATCCTCCTGCTGGCGTCGTGCGCGTCCGACGATCCGGGCGTGGAGGGGGGCCTCGCGCCGGATCGAGGCTTCAGCCTCGAGGTCCCGGACGGCTGGCGCGAGGTCGAGGCCGATGGGCAGAGCGTGCAGTTGGCCGCCACGGGGTCGGGTGACGAGCAGCTCCTGGCGGGCGGGTGGGACGACCCGGACGCCGCCCGCATCCGGGCGACGGAGGTGGCCGTCGACCTGGGCGGCATCGACGACCTCACGTGTCGGCCGCTCGTCGGGTTCGCCGACGTGGACCCGGGCGCGATCGACTGTCGGGACCGGACCCGCCGGCCCTGGATGCACAAGATGCTCGTCCCGCTGCGCACCGACGGGCGCAGCGTGCTGCTCCTCGTCCAGGTCGAGGCCGACACCAGCGCCGAGGCGGCGGCGATCGTCGAGCCCGTCGTGCGCTCGTTCCGCTGGAGGTGACCCGGATGGACGTCAGTCGACGCTGCGGTTCTCGGACACGATCCCCGGGAACGCCTCGACCAGCCCGTCCAGCCCGGCCGTGGAGCTGTCGACGCCGAGCTCGTGGCGCAGGTAGGCCGTGACGGCCTGCAGCACGGCCGGCCAGACCTCGGTCACCGGGCGAGCGGGGTCGAGGCACCCGTCGGTGGCGAGCGGCACCAGCGAGTCCGGGATGGTGATGCCGAGCAGGGCTCCGATGGCAAGCAGGCCCCCGTCGGACGCACCCACCTCGCAGAGGTCACTGAAGACCAGGTGGCCGGAGTTCTCGAGCTGCACGAAGCGCTTGGGTCCGGTCAGGGCGTCGTAGGCCGCCTCCATCCGGTCGAGCCGGACGATCGCGTCGTCGGCGCCGGTGATGAGCATTCCCGGCTGCTCCGGCACGGCCGCGCCCTCGCCGAGCGCACCGGTCGATGCTCCTGCCATGCCGACGAACGTGTCGACGCGCTTGTCGACGGTGGCCAGGGTCTCGACCGCGCGTCCGCCGGCCGAGTGGCCGACCGCTCCGATCCGGGAGGAGTCGACGTGGCCCTTGAGCCAGTTGCCCTTGGTGGCGCTGCGTCGCTTGACGAGCGCGATCGTCCGGCGCAGGTCCTGGACGTCCGTCGTGGGGCCGGCGGGACCGCCGAGGACCTTGGTGACGTTGCGGCTTGGGTGCTCAGGGGCCGCGACGACGAAGCCCCAGGACGCCAGCGCCGACGTCAGGAAGCTCGACTGGGTGCGGAAGCCGGCGAAGCCGTGGCTGAAGACCACGAGCGGGAACTTCTTGTTCGCCACCTCCACGCGGCGGACCCCGCCGCTGGGATAGCTCACCGACTCGCCCTCCGGCACGAGCGCCTGGAGGAAGCTCGGGAGCCAGTCGACCACGTCGTAGCTGCCGCCTGGCTGCCCGATGGCGTCGCGCTTGCGAGCGGGATACCAGATCTCGATCGGGATCCCGCTCTTCTTCAGCTTCACGGTCCGCTCGCCCACGAGGTAGGGGCCCGCCTCGGTGAACGTGGTCGGACCGATCGCGCGGTCCGTCGGGGCGGCTGGAGCGGCCTCGGTCGGGGCCGCGAGGCCGAGCAGGCCCACGGTGAGCGCGGCTAGGACGGCGGTGGCGCGCAGGCGCGGGGAGAAGGTCACCGACGCAAGGTAATCCCGACGAAGCGTGTCGCGTGGCAAAACGGGATGTCATCTGTCGTCCGAGGGCGGAGAATGCTTCGACGTGGGACATGTGGATGTGGCCGGGGTTCGCTACGAGCTTCCGGACGGGAGGCTGCTGCTCGACGACGTGTCCTTCCGGGTCGGTGAGGGAGCCAAGGTGGCCCTCGTCGGTGCGAACGGAGCCGGCAAGACGACCCTGCTCCGGATTATCACGGGCGACCTGACGCCGCACGCCGGCGCCGTCACCCGCTCGGGAGGGCTCGGCGTCATGCGCCAGCACGTCGGAGCCGCACTCGGCGACGACCCGACCGTCGCGGACCTGCTGCTGAGCGTCTCGCCGGCCCGGATCCGCGCCGCGGCCGCGGAGGTCGACCGGTTCGAGCTCGCGCTGATGGAGACCGACGACGAGAAGACCCAGATGGGCTACGCCCACGCCCTCTCGGAGTTCGCGGACGCCGGTGGCTACGACGCCGAGGTCACCTGGGACGTCTGCACGATCGCCGCGCTGCAGCTGCCCTTCGACCGGGCGAAGTACCGCACCCTGAGCACGTTGTCGGGCGGCGAGCAGAAGCGGCTGGTGCTGGAGTTCCTGCTGCGCGGACCCGACGAGGTGCTGCTGCTCGACGAGCCCGACAACTACCTCGATGTCCCGGGCAAGGTCTGGCTCGAGGGTCGGATCCGGGAGTCCGACAAGACGATCCTGATGATCAGCCACGACCGCGAGCTGCTCAACAACACCGCGACCCGCGTGGTGACGGTCGAGCTGGGCGCCGCGGGCAACACCGTGTGGACCCACCCGGGCGGCTTCGCGTCGTACCACGAGGCGCGGCGCGATCGGTTCCTGCGCTTCGAGGAGATGCGCAAGCGCTGGGACGAGGAGCACGCCAAGCTCAAGCAGCTCGTCCTGCACTACAAGATCAAGTCGGAGTACAACGACGGCATGGCCTCGCAGTACCGCGCGGCCCAGACCCGGTTGCGGAAGTTCGAGGAGGCGGGTCCGCCCACCGAGCAGCCGCGCGAGCAGCAGGTGACGATGCGGCTCCAGGGCGGCCGGACCGGCAAGCGTGCGGTGGTCTGCGAGCACCTCGAGCTGACCGGGCTGATGAAGCCGTTCGACCTCGAGGTCTGGTACGGCGAGCGGGTGGCCGTGCTCGGGTCGAACGGCTCCGGCAAGTCCCACTTCCTGCGCCTGCTCGCCGCTGGTGGAAGCGACCCCGACGTCGAGCACCGGCCGGTCGGGGACGTCGAGATCGCCCCGGTGCCACACTCCGGCAAGGCCAAGCTCGGCGCTCGCGTCCGCCCCGGCTGGTTCGTGCAGACCCACGAGCACCCCGAGCTGATCGGGCGGACCCTGCTGGAGGTCCTCCATCGCGGCGACGGCTCGCCGCACGGCCGGGCCGGCATGGGCAGGGAGCAGGCGGCCCGGGTGCTCGATCGCTACGAGCTCGCCCACGCCGGTGAGCAGCGCTTCGAGTCGCTGTCTGGCGGTCAGCAGGCGCGCTTCCAGATCCTGCTGCTCGAGCTGTCCGGCGCCACCCTGTTGCTGCTCGACGAGCCCACCGACAACCTCGACGTCCAGTCGGCCGAGGCGCTCGAGGAGGGGCTGGCGGCGTTCGAGGGCACCGTGCTCGCGGTGACCCACGACCGCTGGTTCGCGCGTGGCTTCGACCGATTCCTCGTCTACGGGGCTGACGGCGAGGTCTATGAGTCCGACGGGCCGGTCTGGGACGAGGGTCGGGTGCAGCGAGCCCGATGACGGCGCTGGAGATCGTCGCGGTCGACCCGTTCGACACCGACGCGTTCGACGACTGGCACGCGGCGTACCTCGCGGCCGAGGGGGTTGCTCGGACGGGTGAGTTCCCGAAGCGACTCTGAGACGGAAAGGACCCCACCACGCGAGGGAGACGGTCCAACGCGTGATGGGGTCCCGATCCTTCTCGGGCCGGAGAAGGTCAGTGGGGAGCGGTCAGGAGTTGGACAGGTCCGCGTCCGAGTCCAGCGTCAGCGTGACGCTCTTGCTCTCGCCGCCCTGGGTGAAGGTCACGGTGACCTCGTCACCCGGCCGGTAGGACCGGATGGTGGCGACGAGGGAGTCGGCTCCCGTGATCTGACGGTCGTCGATCTTGGTGATGATGTCGCCCCTCGTGAGGCCGGCGTCGGCGGCCGTCGAGCCGCTGGTGATGTCCTGGACCTGAGCGCCCTCGAGCACCTCGGCGCCGTTCTCGCCGTTCACGTCCGAGACCGAGATGCCCATCCGGGCGTGGGTCGGGGTCTCGCCGTTGCGCATCTGCTCGACGATCGGCAGCACCTCGTCCATCGGGATCGCGAAGCCGAGGCCGATGGACCCGGCCTCACCCTGCGTCGTGCTGGCGGTGCGGATCGAGGAGTTGATGCCGATGACGTTGCCCTCGAGGTCGGCGAGCGCGCCGCCGCTGTTGCCGGGGTTGATCGCGGCATCGGTCTGGATGGCGGGGTACGTCGTGCTGTTGCCCTGGCCGTCCGAGCCGACGTCGACGGGCCGGTTGAGCGCGCTCACGATGCCGCTGGTGACCGTGGAGTCGAGGCCGAACGGCGAGCCGATCGCGACGACGCCCTCGCCCACCTTGAGGTCGCTGGACTTGCCGATCGTGGCGGGGGTCAGGTCGGAGACGCCCTCCGCCTTGATCACGGCGGTGTCCGTGAGCGGGTCGGTGCCGAGGATCTCGGCCTTCGCCGAGGTGCCGTCGGTGAACGACACGCGCAGGGACCCGCTCTCGGCGGCGACCTCGACGACGTGGTTGTTGGTCAGGATCTCACCGTCCGCGCTGAGGATGATGCCGGAGCCGGACCCCGCGCCCTGGGCACCGGTCACGTCGATCTTGACGACCGAGGGAAGCACCTTCGCGGAGACCGCCTCGACGGTGCCGTCGACGGCCGGGGAGTCCGGTGTGTCGACGACCTGGGAGGCGGTGGCGCCGCGGTCGGAGCCCGAGCTGTCGCCGTCGGAGTCGTTGACGGCCGTCCAGGCGGCGGCGCCGCCGACGCCGGCGGCTCCGCCGACCACCAGAGCGGTCGCGACGACGGCGACCGCCAATCCGGCCCGGCGGGGACGCTGCGGACGCTCGTACACGGGCAGCGGCGCCGTGTTCATCACGTCCGGCGGGCCCTCCGGAGGCGGTCCCTGTGGGGCCGGGAAGGAGGCGTACGGGTTCTGGGGGCCCGGGGGCGGAGTGGTCGGCTGGTCGTTCATGCCTCCACTGTGCGGTCGTCGCCTGTGACCTTGCTGAGACGCCGCTGGGTCGGTCCAAAGAACTGCGGGCTACTCGCCCTCCTCGACCCAGAGCGTCATGCGCCGCAGCAACGAGGCGAGGGTGGCGCGCTCCTCCGGGCTCAGCAGATGCACGACCTCGACCTCCGCGCTGCCCTGCAGCGCCATGGCCCGTCGCCAGCGCTTGATGCCCTCGCGGGTGACCTCGATGCTGACCCGGCGCCGGTCGTCCGGGTCGGAGCTGCGCTGGATCCAGCCCGCCTTCTCGAGACCGTCGAGGCGACCGGTCATGCCGGCGTTGCTGATGCCGAGGTCGGCGGCCAGGGCCGAGGGGCTGGCCAGCCCCGGCGTGTCGCGGACCATCAGCAGGTGCAGCGTCTCGTACTCGAAGTCCTGGAGGCCGACCTCCACCAGCGCCCGCTGCGTGGTCCCGCGGAAGTGGCGGTGCAGGCGACCCAGGCGGACGACGATCGCCTCCACGTCGTCCTCGAAGGGCACGTCGACCCAGTGGTCACGCCAGCGCGCGACGTGCCGGTCGGCCCAGTCCTGCCCCTCCACGGCACCATCGTAGGGGTTGCTTCTTTGACGAATAGTTCGCTAGCGAAAAGAATGTCCGGGTGAGCGCCACCGACGCACCCGTGCGATCCGACCGGCCGCTGCGGCACCGCAACTTCCGGATGCTCGTCAGCGGCACGACGGTCAGCGCCCTGGGCAACGCCATCGCCCCGATCGCCCTCGCGTTCGCCGTCCTGGATCTCGGGGGGTCGGCCACCGAGCTCGGCCTGGTGGTCGCTGCGTTCGCCCTCGCCGAGGTCGTCACGGTGCTGTTCGGCGGCGTCCTGGGAGACCGGGTCCCGCGCCAGCTGATGCTGGAGGGGTCCTCGGCCGTCTGTGCGCTGAGTCAGGCCCTCGTCGCCGTCCTGATGATCGGCGGGTGGGCGAGCATCCCGGTGCTGGCCGCGATGGGGGTGGTCAACGGCTGCCTCGGGGCGCTCAGCCAACCGTCGTCCTCGGCGCTGACCCGCTCGGTCGTCCCCCGAGCACTCGTCGGAGACGCGGTCGCGCAGCGCGCCCTGCTGCAGACCAGTGCGGCGGTCGTCGGCTTCGCCGCGGGCGGGGTGATGGTCGCCGCGGTCGGATCCGGGTGGGCGATCGGCCTCGACGCGATCACCTTCGCCGTTGCGGCGTACTTCTACTCGCGGCTCGATGTCCCGCACACCCCGGCCGCCTCGCGTGGCTCGTTCCTCGGTGATCTCGCCGATGGCTTCCGCGAGGTCGTCCGGCACTCCTGGCTGTGGCTGCTGATCTCGCAGGCGCTGCTCTACCACTTCTTCTACGGCGGCGTGCAGTCCGTGGTGGGACCGATCGTGATCGGCGACGAGTTCGGTCGGTCGTCCTGGGGGCTCGCGCTGGGGTCCCTGATGGCGGGCTTCGTCGTCGGCGGCCTGATCTGCCTGAGGTGGAGGCCCCGTCGCGGGCTGTACGTCGGGGTGTGCCTCCTGTCGCTGACGGCGGCGTTCCCGATCGCGATGGCGCTCAGCGATCAGCTGCTGCCGATCCTGCTCGGCGCCTTCCTGCACGGCCTGGGGCTCCAGATCTTCGACGTGCAGTGGCAGGTGGCGATCCAGCAGAACATCGCGGAGGACAAGCTGGCTCGGGTCTACTCCTTCGACCTGGTCGGCTCGTTCGTCGCCCGGCCGCTCGGCCTGGTCCTGGTCGGCCCCGTCGCCCAAGCGGTCGGCTTCGACCAGTGGCTGTTGGTGACGGGCGCCGTGATGGCCGTCTCTGCGCTGCTTCCCCTGCTCTCGCGCGAGGTGCGCCACCTCACCCGCGCCTGACCCACTCCGGGTCGTGTCGGGTCGTGTCGGACGCGGGAGGGGCGGACGAGTTGTCGCAATCCTGCACGGTTCGGCCGCAGAGATGGCAACGTCGATACTGCAGACCTACCTGGGGGGTAGACACATGAGCACGTCTGGGTCCACGCGCGCGCCGAGCGCACTTCGCCTACCGGCCATCGTGGCCGCGTTCGCCTGCAGCCTCGGGGCACTCGCCGCCGTGCAGCTCAGCGGCACCGACGCCGCCGCCACGACCAAGGCCTGCACGACAGGAACCCTCGCGTCCAACGTGCTGGGGCCGGCGACCGGGTGGACCGAGTTCATCGAGAGCGATGGCACCCGGGGGGCGGAGTCCGAAGGGTCGATCGCGTACGGCGGGAACTTCGCCGGCAGCGGCTTCACGGTCGGCTCGCACCTGCCGTCGTCGACGACGGCCGCGACCCCGACGCTGGTCGTCGCCGGCTCCCACGGCACCTACAACCTGCAGCGTGGCAGCGCCTATCTGACGCCCAAGTCCGGGGTGAACTTCAACGGCGGCGCCGGCACCGGCTACCTCGCCAGCAACCCGGTCGCTTTCTCGAGCGCGTTCGACGAGCTGCGATCGCTCTCCGCCTCGTGGGGCGCGGCCACGGCGACCGGCACCGTGAGCAGCGGGTCGACCGGGGGCAACGCGGCCGTGGTCTTCACCGGCTCCCACCCCTCGCTGAACGTCTTCGACGTCTCGGCCGCCCAAGCAGCCGACCTGGCAGCTGGCAAGCACGTCGGCTACGACGTGCCGAGCGGCGCCACCACGATCATCAACATGCCGGGTACGTCGGTGCGCATCTCCGGACAGGCCTGGGTCCGCAGTGGCTCCAGCTGGAGCCAGGTCAACGACGCCAACATCAAGGGCGCCTACAACGGGATCGTGTGGAACTTCCCGCAGGCGACCACGGTGACCCTGAACTACGGCTCGGCCTGGGCCGGCCACCTCCTGGCCCCCCGTGCGTTCGTCGACGTGGTCGGCGGGGGCCACAACATCGGCCAGGTGATCGCGAAGTCGTTCAGGTCCCACCTGGAGACGCACGTCAACCTGTTCCCCGGCGAGGCCTGCGTGCCTGGGCCCCCCGCGCCTGCGGGCGACCCCGACGTCACGATCACCAAGACCCCGAGCGTGACCAGCCTGCGCGGCGGCCGCTCCCTCACCTACGAGCTCCTCGTCGAGAACATCGGCGACCTGCCGGCCGCGGGCGTCGTCGCGACCGACGTGCTGCCACCCGGCGTCACCTTCGACGACGCGAGTGAGCCCTGCACGTTCGCGGCGGCGACGAGGACCGTCACCTGCAGCATCGGCGCGCTTGCGGCCCACGACGCCACGAGCCTCCGGATCACGGTCGTCGCGAACCCGATCGTCGGCGCCGGGCCGGTGTCGCACCCCCAGGCGACCCACTGGCTGGTGCCCTACCACGACGAGGTGCACGTCAGCCTCCGGCCGGGCGAGCAGCAGAGCGTGACACTGGGCTGCCGGCCCGGCGACATCCTCTCCGACGGTCAGTTCCGGGTCGACGCGGTGGATCAGGGCGCCGGCACGATCGCCGACGACGTGGAGATCCTCAGCTCGAGGTTCACGGGCCTCGGCGTCGGCACCTGGAAGGGCGTGATCCGCAACGGCTCACAGGGCCAGGCCCAGGGCAAGGCCTTCATCGTCTGCCTGCCCCAGGAGACCGAGGCCGCCGATCGGCAGACCGGCTACCGCGACAGCCACCGGCACCCGTTGGCGGTCGACCCGGTCGCGGTGACCCACACGGCGACGTACGGCGCCGGCCGGCACACCGCGACGTTGACCTGCCCGAGCGGCACGGTCCCGATCGCGCCCGGCTTCGACGCGCCCGCGGGGGGCGTCGTGCTCGCGGGCTCGGAGTACGACGCCACCCGGCCGCGCGACTGGACGTTCACGCTCGAGGCGGCGGCCCCCGTCACCGCCACCGTGAGCGCCCGCTGCCTGCGGACGACGGTGGGACCGGTCTACGGGCACACCCACGACCTGCAGCTCACCCACCTCGTGCAGACGGTGACGGTCCCGGGCCACACCGACCGGCGGGGAGACGAGTTCAAGGTGATCTGTCCCGATGACGCCAAGGGCGTCGTCGCCACGTGGGACCTGCCGCCGGGCCTGCACCACTTCGGCAACGACCCGCGGCTCAAGGAGCGTGCGTTCCGGATCTTCAACGACTCCGGTCACGCGCAGCAGGCGACGATCGACCTGTCCTGCCTGCGCGACCGGACCGGCCGCGAGCAGATGGGCACCGACGACCCCGTCGTCGTCACGAACACCGCCCTGGTGCGCTCGACGTCGGTGGATCCGAACCCGCACAACAACAGCTCGGAGGCGAGTGTCACGGTCCTGCCGGGCTCCTCGACCGTGACCCCGCTGGCCAGCGGCACGGTCTCGCGACGGGCGTTCTCGACCCGGGTGGTGTCCTCGATGCCCGGGACGGGCACGGTGAAGGTCCGATCGGACGGCCGGGTGCTGGCCAAGGGCACCGTGCGGCTGAAGGCGGGCGACAGCCGCAGGGTGTCGGTCAAGCTGACCAAGGTCGGCCGGTCCAAGATCCGCGGCGTCACGTCG
>JBAWHI010000293.1:0-5487 GCA_049593675.1 Nocardioides sp. | reverse complement strand
GCCGTGGCGGCCCGCGCCAGCGAGTCGGCGCGACCGTGCAGCGCGCGAGCGCGCTCCTCGGACGTGCGCAGCGCCAGGCGGGCGTCCATCTCGGCCTGGCGGGCCGTCCGGGCCGCCTCGACGAGCTGCTCGCGCCCACTCGTGTCGGGCTCCTCGTCGGGGGCGTCCTCGGCGGAGCTGAGCCGCTCCTCGAGCTCGGCGAGACCGCTCATGGCCTGGGTGCGTGCCTCCTCGGCCTTCTCGATCGCCTGCGCGAGCCGGTCGGCCTCGCCGCGTGCGGCGCGGGCCTGGGAGCCGTACTGGCCGAGCTCCTCGGCGACCGCGGCGAGCGTCGCGTCGGACTCGTGCAGCTTGGCGAGCGCGACGTCGACCCGCTTCTGGGCCTCGAGGCGCTCGGCCTCCAGACGGGACATGTCGAAGCCGAGCCGCTCCGAGGCGGCGATCGCCTCGGCCAGCTGCTCGGACGCCTCGTCGACCGCGGCCTGGACCTCGATCAGGCTCGGCTGGCTCGAGGAGCCGCCGGAGGCGAAGTGAGCGCCGAGCACGTCCCCCTCGCGGGTGACAGCGGTCAGGTCGGGCAGGTCGCCGACCAGCGCGCGGGCCGCGTCCAGGTCGTCGACGACGACGACCCGGTCGAGCAGCCGGGTGAGCGCGGGGCGCAGGGTGTCGGGGCAGTCGACCACGTCGACGGCGTACTCCGCCGGCGCCGGGAGCCCCGGCCAGTCCCGCTCGCTCGCCGCAGCGCCGCCGAGCACCAGCCCGGCGCGGCCGAGGTCGTCGCCCTTGAGGTGGCCGATGGCCCGAACCGCGGCGTCGGCGTCGGTCACGGCGACCGCGTCGGCCGCGGTGCCGAGTGCCTGCGCGACAGCGGCCTCGTAGCCGGCGCGCACCGTGACCAGCGCGGCGACCGAGCCGAGCAGGCCGGAGACCTCGTCCGAGGCCGCGAGCAGCGCACCCGCGCCGTCCTTGCGGTTGAGGCCCATCTCCAAGGCGTCCTTGCGGGCCGCGAGCGCGGTGCGGTCGCGGTCCGCCTGGAGGCCCTCGTCGCGGGCCTTGGCGAGCCGCTCCTCGATGTCGTCGAGGAGCCCGGTCGCGGCCTCGTGCTCGGCGTCGAGGCCCTCCTCGCCCGCGTCCAGGCCGGCGACGCGGGTCTCGAGCGAGGTGAAGTCGCGCTGGGCGCGATCGGCGCGGGCGACCGCCTCCTCGCGCGCCAGTCGGAGCCGACCGAGCTCCTCGTCCGCGGCGGCGGCGCGGGACTTGGTCGCGTTGACCTGCCCATGGAGCCGGGCGAGGCCCTCGCGCCGATCGGCTGCGGCGCGCTGGAGCCCGGCGATGCGCCGGTCCTCCTCGGCCGCTGCGTCCTCGCAGGTACGGCGGGCGGCGACGGCCTGCTCCAGCGCGGTGCGGTGCGCGTCGACCTCGGCGGCGATCTGCTGCTCCTGCTCGCGGACCCGGGCGGCCTCGGCGTCCAGCTGCTCGGGGTCTCGTCCCGTGCGGGACTCCTCGACGTCGGCCGTCGCGGCGTTGCGGACCCGCTCGGCCGCCAGCGACTGGGTGCCCCGCAGCCGTTCGCGCAGCCCGGAGAGGGCGAACCAGGTCTCCTGGGCGCGCGCCAGGGCCGGCAGGTCCTCGCGCAGCGCCGCCTCGAGGGCCCCCTCGGCCTCACGGCACCGGGTCATCTCGGCCTCGACCTGCTCGCGCCGGGCGACCAGCACGGACTCGTCGGCCATCTCCTGCTGGAGGGCGGTCCGCGCCGTGACCAGGTCGTCGGCCAGCAGCCGGGCGCGGGCGTCGCGGACGTCGGCCTGCACGGTCTGCGCCCGGCGCGCCACCTCGGCCTGGCGACCGAGCGGCTTGAGCTGGCGGCGGATCTCGCTGAGCAGGTCGTTGAGCCGGGTCAGGTTGCCCTCGGTGGAGTCGAGCTTGCGGAGCGCCTTCTCCTTGCGCTTGCGGTGCTTGAGGACCCCGGCGGCCTCCTCGATGAAGCCGCGGCGGTCCTCCGGGGTGGCGTGCAGGATCGTGTCCAGCTGCCCCTGCCCGACGATCACGTGCATCTCGCGGCCGATGCCGGAGTCGCTGAGCAGCTCCTGGACGTCGAGCAGCCGACACGGGTTGCCGTTGATGGCGTACTCCGAGCCACCGGAGCGGAACATCGTGCGGCTGATCGTCACCTCGGCGTACTCGATCGGCAGCGCCCCGTCGGCGTTGTCGATCGTCAAGACCACCTCGGCACGACCCAGCGGTGGACGCCCGGAGGTGCCCGCGAAGATGACGTCGTCCATCTTGCCGCCGCGCAGCGACTTGGCGCTGGCCTCACCCATCACCCAGGCGAGGGCGTCGACGACGTTCGACTTGCCGGAGCCGTTGGGGCCCACGATGCAGGTGATGCCCGGCTCGAGCTGGAGCGTGGTCGAGGAGGCGAAGGACTTGAACCCCTTCAGGGTCAGGCTCTTCAGGTACAACGTGCAGCTCCCAGCTCGTCGGTGTGGCGTCTCGTCATCACTGAGGACGGACGCTGCATCATCGCAGCAGGCCAAGGGGAAGCTCAGCGAGCCTCACGATACCGGGCAGCACCCCGGTTGTGCGGCATCCGCCCGTCGCCGCGTCGCCCGCGTCAGGCCGGCGCCGGCGCGGACGACTCGTCGGTGTGCGCGATGTGGACGAGCTGACCCCAGATCAGGACGACGAAGACCGCCGAGCCGACGAAGGCGAACCAGAACGGGGCCACGACACCCCACTGCTGGGCGATCACGCCGCCGACCCCGGAGCCGAGGACCAGCCCGCCGAAGACCCCGACCAGGTTGACGCTGCCCACCCGGCCCTGCAGCTCGGTCGGCACGGCCCGCTGGCGGATCGTCAGCGAGGTCGTGCCCCAGATGAAGGCGTGGGCACCGAAGACGAAGAAGATCCCCATTGCCACCCACGGCGTGGTCGTCAGCGCCAGGGAGAGCATGGTGAACGTCTCGAACACCAGCCCGATCCGCATCAGGTTGCTGAGGCTGATCCGCCGGGTGAGCCAGGGGTAGCACAGCGTGCCGAGCAGCCCGCCCACGGCCGAGACCGTGGTCAGCAGACCGAACCCCAGCGGACCCATCCCGAGCCGCTGGGTCGCGTAGAGGACCAGGACCGACCAGGCGGCGCCGAAGGTGATGTTGAAAACGAAGATCGTCAGGACCAGGGTGCGCACGGCCGCGTTGTGCAGCACCCACCGGAACGCCTCGGCGATGTCGTGGCGCATCCGGGTCTCCGGCAGCACCTCCCGTCGGTGGGCCGGCAGGGCTACCCGCGAGATCAGCACCGCTCCGAGCGCCACCACGACCGCCTGGGTCGCGAACGGCACGGCGTGGCCGAGCGCGAACAGCGCGGCGCCGATCGGCGGTCCGGCCAGCTGGTTGACGGTGATGAACCCCGTGGTCAGCCGTGCGTTCGCGACCGCGAGGTCGTCGCGGTCGACCAGCATCGGCATCAGGGTGGCGGCGGTGTTGTCGGCGAAGACCTCGGCCGTCCCGAGCAGGAACATCGCCAGCAGGACGAGCCAGATCTCGATCACGTCGGTGGCGATGGCGAGCGTGAGCAGCACCAGCACGACGGCGCGCAGCAGGTCGACGGTCACGATGATGAGGCGGCGGTCGAGCCGGTCGGCCAGGGCGCCGGCGACCAATCCGAAGATCAGCGGTGGAAGCCACTGCAGCAGTGCGGCGCTGGCGACCAGGATCGGATCGTGGGTCATGGAGGCGACCAGCAGCGGGCCGGCGGCGATCGCGATCCCGTCGCCGAGGTTGGACACCCACGACGAGGCGATCAGCCAGCGGAAGCCCGGCCCGAACCGGCGCGGCGCGACGATGTCGACCAGGGTGCTCACAAGGGACGGACCTTAGTCGCCCGATCTCGCGGGGGCCTCCGGTTTAACGGCCCACCGAACGGGGGTACGGCTGGTCCGACGCCTCGACACGGGGCCTGACGTGGGGAGACCGCATGATCAAGAACGCTCTCGTGGCGCTCGTGGCTTCCGCGGTGGTGCTCGCACCGGCGAGCTCCGCGACCGCGACCGAGACGGGCGAACAGGCCCGCGCCAAGCCGGGAGTGACCGGCACCTGGAAGGGCGGCGTCTACGGCGACGACGGCGGTCCGGCCGGCTACCCGGCGAAGGTGAAGATCACCAAGAGGGGCGGCAAGCTGCACGGCAAGATCACCTACCCCGGCTACTGCTCGGGCAAGTGGGTCTACCGGGGCAAGAAGAAGGGCTGGTTCACCTTCCGCGAGGTGATCACCCGGGGAGAGGGCACCTGCGTCAGCCCGGTCAGCGTCAAGGCCAAGAGGGTCAAGAAGAAGCTCCGCGTGATCTGGCGCGAGCCGCAGACCGGGGACCAGGGCACCATGAAGGCGCACCGCGTCTGACCCGGCCATGTCAGCCGGGGCTCAGGCGGGCTGCATCTCCTGCATGGTGGCGGCCTCGAGGTCGAGCAGCGTGGCGGCCTGCGCTGCCGCCAGCTGGTCGTTCTCCTCGCTGAGGCGCAGGACGAGCGCCTCGAGCTCGCCCACGCGCGCTCGTAGCCGGGAGTTCTCGGCAACGAGATGAGCAGGGGTCCGCAGGTCGCTGTTCATGTATCCGATCAGCGCCTTGGCCATGGAGGGACCTTCCGGGTCGAGGGGTCGCCCGCAAGCAGAGCGGGCCGTCTTCAAGAGTCCCACCCGCCGGGCCGTGGGTCAATCCGGGCGCGGCAAAGCCTGGCCTACGCCAGCGAGGGGGTCGACCGGCCGGTCGACCGCGTCCGCGGCGGCGGCTGGCACACGGGGCAGAAGTACGACGACCGGTTCATGAAGGCGACCCGCCGCACCGGCGTACCGCACCTCTCGCACGGCTCGTCCTCGCGTCCGTAGGCGTGCAGCGACCGGTCGAAGTAGCCCGACTCGCCGTTGACGTTGACGTAGAGCGCGTCGAACGAGGTGCCGCCCTCCCCCAGCGCAGCCACCATCACGGCGCGGGCGTGGCCGAGCAGGTCGCGCACCTGCGCCGCGGCGAGCCGGTCGCCCGGCCGCTCCCCGTGGATCCGGGCCCGCCACAGTGCCTCGTCGGCGTAGATGTTGCCGACGCCGGAGATCAGCCCCTGGTCGAGCAGTTGGCGCTTGATGCCCGAGCGCCGCTTGCGGACCCTGCGGACGAAGTCGTCGTCGTCGAAGTCCGGGTCGAGCGGGTCGCGAGCGATGTGCGCGATCTCGACCGGCAGGTCGGCGCCGCCCGTCGAGACCGACAGTCCACCGAACATCCGCTGGTCGACGAAGCGCAGCTCCAGCCCCGAGTCCAGCACCAGGCGCACCCGCAGGTGCCGCTCGTCGGGTACGGCGGGCGGCTGGACCAGGAGCTGGCCGCTCATGCCCAGGTGGCCGAGCAGGGCGTCGCCGTTGTCGAGCGGCAGCCAGAGGTACTTGCCGCGACGGCGGGCCGCCTCGAGCCGCCGGCCCGCGAGCGCGGCGGCGAAGCCGGCC
>JBAWHI010000292.1:0-2387 GCA_049593675.1 Nocardioides sp. | reverse complement strand
CAGCAGCACCGACGACCGCAGCACCCACAGCGACGACGACACCACGAGGACAAGGGGCAACGACTGATGGACACCGCGGAGATCCGCCGACGGTTCATCGCGCACTTCGAGGCGCAGGACCACACGGCGGTGCCGTCGGCATCGTTGCTGCTCGACGACCCGAACCTGCTGTTCGTCAACGCCGGCATGGTCCCGTTCAAGCCCTACTTCCTGGGCCAGGAGACGCCGCCGTACAAGCGCGCGGTCAGCGTGCAGAAGTGCGTGCGCACCCCGGACATCGAGGACGTCGGCAAGACCACCCGACACGGCACATTCTTCGAGATGTGCGGCAACTTCTCCTTCGGCGACTACTTCAAGGAGCACGCGATCGAGCTCGCCTGGGAGCTGGTCACCAGGTCGGTCGCCGACGGCGGGTGGGGCTTCGACGAGAGCCGGCTCTACCCGAGCGTCTACGACGCGGACGCCGAGGCGGTGGCGCTGTGGAAGAAGGTGACCGGGCTCCCCGACGAGCGGATCCTGCGGCTGGGCAAGAAGGAGAACTACTGGTCGATGGGCGTGCCCGGTCCTGGCGGGCCGTGCTCGGAGATCCTCTACGACCGCGGCCCCGCCTACGGTCCCGACTTCGACCCGGCGAAGCTCGGTCCGGACATGCCGGTCGAGCTCGAGGACCGGCTCCTGGAGTTCTGGAACCTGGTCTTCATGCAGGACGAGCTGAGCGCGGTGCGCGCCAAGGACGACTTCGACATCCGGGGCTCGCTGCCGAAGAAGAACATCGACACCGGCATGGGTCTCGAGCGGGTGGCCTTCCTGACACAGGGGAGGGAGAACATGTACGAGATCGACGTCATGTTCCCCGTCATCGAGAAGGCGCAGGAGCTCACCGGTCGCCGCTACGGCGCCGGCACCGGCCCGGACTCCCAGCAAGACGACGTGCGGTTCCGGGTCGTGGCCGACCACGTGCGCAGCTCGATGATGCTGATCGCCGACGGAGTGACCCCGGGCAACGAGGGGCGGGGCTACGTGCTGCGGCGGCTGCTGCGCCGCGCGGTCCGATCCGTGCGACTGCTCGGCTACGAGGACCCGGCGCTGCCGGAGCTGCTGCCGGTCAGCCGCGACAAGATGGGCGAGACCTACACCGCGCTGCACCAGGACTGGGAGCGGATCTCCACGGTGGCCTACGCCGAGGAGCACGCGTTCCGCCAGACGCTTCGCGCCGGGACCCAGATCTTCGACGTCGCGACGACGCAGGTGAAGAAGTCCGGCGGCACCCAGCTCTCGGGCGACCGGGCCTTCGCCCTGCACGACACCTACGGCTTCCCGATCGACCTGACCCTCGAGATGGCTGCGGAGCAGGGGCTCTCGGTCGACGAGGACGGCTTCCGGCGGCTCATGAACGAGCAGCGGCAGCGGGCCAAGGACGATGCCAAGTCCAAGAAGGGTCAGCACCGGGACGCGGGCGCCTACCGGGAGGTCGCGGACTCGATGGGCCAGCCGGTGACCTTCACCGGCTACGACACCGTCACCGACGAGGGCGCGATCCGCGGCATCGTCGCGGCCGGCGGCGTGGTGGCCTCGGCCGGCCCCGGCGACGAGGTCGAGATCGTCCTCGACCGGACCCCCTTCTACGCGGAGGGGGGCGGCCAGCTCGCCGACCAGGGCCTGATCGAGCTCGAGAACGGCGCGCGCGTCGAGGTCCGTGACGTGCAGTCGCCGATCAGCGGACTGATCGTCCACCAGGTCAAGGTCCTCGAGGGCGAGATCACTGCGGGCCTCGGCGCGCACGCCCGGGTCGACGTGGGGCGGCGGCAGTCGATCTCGCGTGCGCACACCGCGACGCACATGGTGCACAAGGCGTTCCGCGAGGCGCTGGGGGAGACGGCCACCCAGGCCGGCTCCGAGAACGCGCCGGGCCGCTTCCGGTTCGACTTCTCCGCCGCGGGTGCGGTCCCCCAGTCGGTGATGGCTGACGTGGAGGCACGAGTCAACGACGTCGTCCTCGACGACCTCGCCGTCGAGGCCGAGGTGATGACCCAGAAGGAGGCCGTGGCCTCCGGGGCGATGGCGCTCTTCGGCGAGAAGTACGGCGACCGCGTCCGGGTCGTCTCCGTCGGCGACTGGGCGCGCGAGCTCTGCGGCGGCACCCACGCGGGCAGCTCGGGCAAGCTCGGCGTGATCAAGCTGCTCCACGAGTCCTCGATCGGATCGGGCGTGCGGCGCGTCGAGGCCCTCGTCGGCAGCGACGCCTACCGGTTCCTCGCCCGCGAGCACGTGCTGGTCAACCAGCTCTCCGAGACGCTGAAGGTGCGTCCCGAACAGCTGCCCGAGCGGGTGCACGACATCGTCGAGAGGCTGCGGGCCGCCGAGAAGGAGATCGAGAAGGTGCGGGT
>JBAWHI010000291.1:0-2426 GCA_049593675.1 Nocardioides sp. | reverse complement strand
GCCGTCGACGCGCTCGACGTGACGATCAAGGACATCCGCAGCACGATCTTCGAGCTCCAGCACCACGGCCGGGGCCCGTCTCTGCGCGAGGACCTGCGCCAGCTGGTGCGGGAGTACGCGCCGCTGCTGAAGTTCACTCCGACCGTGCGCACCTCCGGGCCGGTCGACACCGCGGTCCCCCGCGATCTCCGCGACCATCTGGTCCCCGTGCTGCGCGAGGCGCTCTCCAACCTGGCACGCCATGCCGCCGCCGACCACGCCGAGGTGGACCTGACGGTCGATGACCGGGAGGTCCGGCTCAGCGTCCTCGACGACGGCATCGGCATCGCCCCCGACATCGCTGAGAGCGGACTGCGCAACGCGCGCCGACGCGCCTCGGCACTGGGGGGTGCCCTCGAGCTGACGGCACGTCACCCACGCGGCACGTCCTACGTCTGGCGCGCGCCGCTGCACTGAGACCGCCGGTCAGGGGACACGGCTCGGACGACGACGTTGTGGATGCCTACCCCAGCAGCTTGCTCGCCAGGACCGCTGCCTGGGTGCGACGCTCCAGGCCGAGCTTCGCGAGGATGCTGGAGACGTAGTTCTTGACGGTCTTCTCGGCGAGGAACATCCGCTCGCCGATCTGCCGGTTGGTCAGTCCCTCGGCGATCAGGGCGAGCAGCTTGACCTCCTGCTCGGTGAGCTGGGCGAGCTCGGGGGCGACCGCCTGCGGGTTGCGCACCCGCTCGAGCACCTTCTCGGTCATCAGCGGATCGATCAGCGAGTTTCCGGCAGCCACCGCGCGCACCGCGCTCACCAGGTCGTTGCCCTTGATCTCCTTCAACACGTAGCCGGAGGCACCCGCCATGATCGCCGCGAACAGCGCCTCGTCGTCGTCGTAGGACGTCAGGATGAGGGCCCCGATGGTGGAGTCGACCGCACGGATCGTGCGGCACACCTCGATGCCGGACCCGTCCGGGAGCCGAGCGTCGAGGACGGCGACGTCCGGCTGTAGGGCGGGGATCCGGCTGGCCGCCTCGACGGCGCTGCCGGACTCGCCGACCACCTCGATGTCACCCTGGCTCTCCAGCAGGGTCCGCAGTCCTTGACGGACGACCTCGTGGTCGTCGAGCAGATAGGTACGGATCACGACTCCTTCCTACCAGTGCCACCCGGGTCGGGGCCCGGGTCGAAGGTCCCTGCCGCGCTCATTGCTCCGCCCGAGGAGCGGCAGGCGAGCGCCACGTCCGGACACTCAGCTCAGCGTGAGCACCCGGTCCACCCTGTCCAACCCGGCCTCGGCGTGGGTGATCCACACGACCGCCCGGCCGTCCTCACTGTCGAGCACCTCCGCAGCCAGCGCCTCGGCGGTGGGCCCGTCCAGGTGCGCTGCCGGCTCGTCGAGCACCAGCACCGGCTGATCGGCCAGCAGCGATCGTGCGATCGCGATCCGAGCGCGCTCGCCGCCGGAGACCTGGGCGTGCCCGTCACCGAGCCAGCTGGTCAGGCCGTCGGGGAGGCCGTCGAGCCAGGAGCCCAGACGCGCCTGCCGCAGCGCCAGCTCGACCTCCGCGTCGGAGGCATCAGGCCGCGCGAGCCGGACGTTCTCGGCAAGCGTGGTCGCGAAGACGTGAGGGTCGTCGTCCACGAGACCGACGGTGCGGCGTACGTCGGCCAGCGCGAGCTCGGGCAGCGCGCGGCCGCCCAGGCGCACGGTGCCGCCCACCGGGTCCACGAAGCGCAGCAACAACGCGGCGAGGGTGCTCTTGCCCGACCCGGACGGGCCGACCACCGCGAGCCGGTCACCGGGCGCCAGGGTGAGGTCGAGGTCGCGGAGCACGGTCCGGCCGTCCCAGGCGGCGGCGACGCCCTCGAGGTCGATCGTGTCGCCGTCGAGCGGTGCCGGCCGGTCGGGGCTCGACACAGCCGGCTCCCGGGCTGCCAGCGCGGCCAGGCGCTTCTCTGCGGCCCGGGTGCGCGCGGCGATCGCGCCGGCGTCGGCCAGCGATCCGGCAACCTCTGCGAGCGCGAGCGGCAGCAGCACCAGCAGGGCCAGCATTGGCCCCGACACCGCTCCCTGCAACACGAGGGCGGTCGCCCCGACGGCGAGGCCGGACCCGAGCAGCACCACGGCACGCCCGGTCGCGAGCCAGGTCGCGGCAACAACCGTGCGCCGACCGAGCGCCTCGCTCACCGCTGCGACCTTGGCGACGGCACGCTCCTCGGCCTGCCACATCGCCAGCTCCGATGCGGTCTGGGTGGCCTCGACCACAGCGTCCGAGAGGTGGGCGCGGGTCGCGACCGCATCGCGCTCGGCGCGCGCCGCTCCGACCCGAGCGAGCCCGTAGCCCACGGCGCCGACCAGACAGACCCCGAGCACCACCCCCATCACCTCCGGCGCGGCCAGCGCGACGAACACCTGAGCGAGCAGGGCGGTGATCAGG
>JBAWHI010000290.1:0-3860 GCA_049593675.1 Nocardioides sp. | reverse complement strand
CCACTCCAAGGACTGGATCCTCGAGCGCTACCTCAACATCGCCTACTTCGGCGACGGCACCTACGGCGTCCAGTCGGCCGCCCGCCACTACTTCAACAAGAACGCCAAGCAGCTCAACCTGCGCGAGTCCGCGCTCCTCGCCGGACTGGTGCAGAACCCGACGACGTTCGACCCCACGAACTCGCGGGACAAGGCGCTCGTGCGTCGCAACATCGTGCTCGACCGGATGGCGCAGCTGAACGTGATCACCCGGGAGAAGGCCGACAAGACCAGGGACAAGGGCCTCGGCCTCGACATCGTCCCGGCGAAGAACGGCTGCCTCTACTCCAGCGCCCCCTTCTTCTGCGACTACGCGATCAACTGGCTGCTGGCCGACCCCCAGCTCGGCGAGACCGTCGAGGAGCGCCGCCAGCTGCTCAAGTCCGGCGGGCTCACGATCCACACGACGATGAAGGCCCAGGACCAGACCGCGGCCGACACGGCCGTCCGCAACAACGTCGACCAGGGCGACCAGGCCGTCGGCGCGCTCGCCATGGTCGAGCCCGGCACCGGCGAGGTGCGCGCTCTCGCGCAGTCGCGTCCGATGGGACGCAGCGAGGCCGCCGGTCAGACGTTCCTCAACTACACGGTCCCGACCAGGTACGGCGACGCCGCCGGCTTCCAGGCGGGCTCGACCTTCAAGCCGTTCGTGCTCGCCGCCGCCGTCAACAAGGGCGTCCCGCTGCGCACCACCTTCAACGCGCCCCAGTCGATGACGATCGACACCGCCGAGTTTGAGAACTGCCCCGGCGCCGGCAACTTCGTCGGCCCCTGGAACGTCTCGAGCTCGACCAGCTTCGGCACGATGGACCTCTACCGCGGCACCCGCGAGTCGGTGAACACCCTCTACGCCATGCTCGAGAAGGTCACCGGCGTCTGCGAGCCCTACCGGCTCGCCAAGAAGATGGGGGTCGAGCTGACCTACCCGACCGGAGACGCCACCCACCTCCCGGAGCGGGTGCCGACCTTCACCCTCGGCATCGCCGACGCCAGCCCGCTGGAGATGGCCGAGGCGTACGCGACCTTCGCCGCCCGCGGGCTGCACTGCGACTCGCGACCGGTCACCGGCATCGAGGACGCCAACGGTCAGGAGCTCAAGTCCTACGGCGACACGTGCAAGCAGGTGATGCCGCAGTCCACCGCGGATGCCGTCAACGACGTGCTGCGCGGCGTGCAGGAGCCGGGCGGGTTCGGCTACTCCAACGGCACCGGGCTGAACGTGCCCTCGGCAGCGAAGACCGGCACGACCCAGGACGGCAAGTCGGTCTGGTACGTCGGCTACACCACCCAGCTCTCGACGGCTGCGATGATCGCCGGCGCCAGCAAGGACGGGCAGCGCCCGATCCCGTTGGCCGGACAGACCATCGGCGGCATCTACATCTCCTCGGTGTCCGGATCCGGCTTCGCCGGCCCGATGTGGGCGCAGGCCATGCAGGCCATCCAGGGCAGCTTCAAGAACGAGAACTTCGTCTCCCCGTCCTCGACCTCCGTGGTGGGCGAGTCCACGACGGTCCCGTCCACGTCGGGCATGTCGGTCGCCACGGCGATCAACGTGCTCGAGAGCGCCGGCTTCATCGCGATCGACGCCGGCAACGCCGCGTCGGGCAATCCGGCCGGCACCGTCGCCTACACCTCCCCGTCGAGCGGATCCTCCGCCCCCAAGGGCTCGGTGGTCAGCGTCTACGAGTCGACCGGCGTCGCCCCGCCGGCCCCGCCCAGCAACAACGGCGGCGGGAACAACGGCGGCAACGGCGGGAACAACGGCAACAACGGGGGCCGAGGCGGTCGCTGAGGCTCACCCGAGCTGGCGGCGTACCTCCGCGGCGACGGCCCCGCCGTCGGCGCGGCCCTTGACCTGGGGCTGCACGACGCCCATCACCTTGCCCATGGCCTTCATCCCCTCGGCCGCCGCGCCGGTCTGGGCGACCGCTGCCGTGACCAGGTCGGCGATCTCCTGCTCCGAGAGCTGCGCGGGCAGGTAGTCGGCGATCACCTCGGCCTCGGCGGCCTCCTTGGCGGCCATCTCGTCGCGGCCGCCCTCGCGGAACGCCGTCGCGGCCTCCCGGCGCTTCTTGGCCTCGCTGGAGAGCACGCCGATGATGTCGTCGTCGCTGAGCTCGCGGGCCTCCTTGCCGGAGACCTCCGCGTTCGTGATCGCGGTCAGCACCATCCGGATCGTCGAGGAGCGCACCTCGTCGCGCGCCTTGATGGCGGTGGTGAGATCGGCGCGCAGTCGGTCCTTCAGGTCGCTCATGCGCGTGCTCGCTTCGCCTCGTGCGCGCATGAGGCACAGGTCGCGCTGTGCTTGATGACTCGCTCGCTTCGCTCGCTCATGGCGTCATTGTGGCAGCCTTGCGCGCGTGACCCCTCTGCCCGGCCCGGGAGCCGTCGTCCGTGGCCTCGCCCTCGGTGCCACCGTCGCGGGCGCGAGCCTCACGGCCTACGCACTGGCGGAGGCCCGCGCATACACCCTGCGGCGGGTCACCGTGCCCGTGCTGCCCCCGGGCAGCCCCGAGCTCCGGGTGCTGCACCTCAGCGACATCCACCTGACGCCGGGGCAGACGCGCAAGCAGGCGTGGCTGCGCGAGCTCGCCGGCCTCCAGCCCGACCTGGTCGTCGACACGGGCGACAACCTGGCCCACCGGGCGTCGGTCCCGGTCCTGCTGGACTGCCTCGGGGACCTGCTCGGCGCCCCGGGGGTCTTCGTCTTCGGCTCCAACGACTACTACTCGCCGACCCTGCGCAACCCGCTGAAGTACGTGCTGCCCGACGACGGCACTCGGCACACCGACACCCCCCAGCTGCCCTGGCGAGAGCTGCGCGACGAGCTGACCGGCGTCGGCTGGGCCGACCTGACCAACCAGCGCGCGAGCCTCGAGGTGCGCGGCGTGCGGATCGCGTTCGCGGGCGTCGACGACCCGCACCTCGGCTACGACCGTCTCGACGACGTCGGTGGACCGGCCGACCCGACGGCCGACCTGCGCCTCGGCGTCGCGCACGCGCCGTACCTGCGGGTGCTCGACCGCTTCGCGGCCGACGGGTACGACGCGGTCCTCGCCGGCCACACGCACGGTGGCCAGGTCTGCGTGCCCGGTGTCGGTGCCCTCACCACCAACTGCGACCTGGAGCCGGCGCGGGCCAAGGGCCTCCACCGTCACCCTGCGGACTCCCGGCCGGGCGATGCGGGCTCTTCGTGGCTGCACGTGTCGGCGGGGATCGGCACCAGTCCCTACGCCCGGATCCGGGTCGCGTGCCGGCCGGAGGCGACCCTCCTGACGCTCGTGGCCGCGCCGTCGGCGACCGGGGGCTGATCCGATTTCAGGGACCGGAGCGGCTCGGGTATGGTTTCCCCCGGCCCGCCCCGGTGGGCCGATCGGGCTGTGGCGCAGCTTGGTAGCGCGCTTCGTTCGGGACGAAGAGGCCGCAGGTTCAAATCCTGTCAGCCCGACGATCAGTTGGCCCGGATCCGCTGTGCGGATCCGGGCCTTCCTCGGTTTCCGGGACGACCGCCCGTGGCACACTGCCGGGCATGGCCGAGGACGAACCCGGGAAGCAGCCCTCGCTCGAGCTGCCGAAGCTCGGCTTCCGGCGCAAGCGGCGCACGCCGGCGGAGGAGCCCGCTGCTCCTCCTCCGCCCGCGGCAGCACCCGCGCCGTCCACCGAGGCCGGTCCGAGCTCTCCGGCCCCGGAGTCTCTGCCCCCGGCGGCCCAGGCCCCGGCCTCACCGACCCCGGCCGCTCCGATCCCAGCGCCCGAGCCCGAGGTCACCCGGCCGGTCGTCGTGGCGGAGGCGGAGCCACCACCCGCGCCCGACCCGGCGC
>JBAWHI010000289.1:0-2325 GCA_049593675.1 Nocardioides sp. | reverse complement strand
TCCCAGATCGCGTCGGCCCACCCCTTGAGCAGCGCCTCGGTCTGCTCGGGGCGCGCGGACGTCGTCAGGTCGAGGTCGTTGTGCTGGCGACCGAGCATCGCGTCGCGGACCGGGCCACCGACCAGGGCCAGCTCGTGCCCGGCCTCGCCGAAGCGGCGACCGAGCTCGTCGATGACCGGTGAGATCCGGTCCAGCTCGACCGCGACGGCGCGCTGGGCGTCGGCCATCTGCAGGGGCGGGGGCGGGGCTTCGGGCACGACCGATCAGTTTAGTGGTCCCCGGGCGGGCCGCCGATTCCGCGTCGTCCGGCAAGTAGAGTCACGGCGTGCTTCGCCCGGTGTCGCTGCTGCCTGCCCTCGTGGCGGTCGCGACCCTGCTCGTCGGGCTCACCGCGCCGGTCCAGGCCCAGGCGGCCCCCCGAGCGGACGACGCCGCGACCCCCCTCGCCGTGACGATCGAGGGTCTCTCGCCGGCCGCCATCCCCCGCAAGGGCCCGGTCCGGGTGTCCGGCACCGTCACCAACCGCGACGACCAGACCTGGCGCACCATCAACCTGTACGCGTTCGTCTCGCCGGTCCCGATGACCTCGTCGATCGAGCTCGCTGCGGCGGCAGAGGTCGACGAGGAGGACTTCGTCGGCGCGCGGATCCTCGACCCGGGCACCTACGACACGGTCGACGAGCTCGAGCCGGGTGCATCGGAGGCGTTCTCCCTCACCGTCCCCCGCTCCTCGATCGACGTCGACGCGAGCGGGGTCTACTGGTTCGGGGTGCACGCCCTCGGCTTCGACGACGCCGGCGGCGACGAGTTCGCGGACGGCCGGGCGCGGACCTTCATCCCGCTGGTCCCGGACACGAGCCGCCCAGTCGACACGTCCCTGGTCATCCCGGTGCGCCACCCGGTCACGCACCGCCCGGACGGGTCCCTCGGGCAGCTCGTGCGCTGGCGCCGGGCGTTCGAGGACGACGGCACCCTGGGCTCGCTCGCCGACCTCGGCGCCTCCGCCGGCACCCGCCCGGTCAGCTGGCTGGTCGACCCGGCCGTCATCGACGCCGCCGTCCGGCTCGCGGCCGGGAACCCGCCCCGCTACCTCGGTTCGACCATCGACGAGGACGAGGGCGACGACGACCAGGGCGAGGGATCGACCTCCGCGAGCCCGTCCCCGCAGCCGGTCCCGTCCGAGGAGGCCGAGGACGGGGACGGCGACCCCGAGGCGCTGCAGCCTCGCACGCTCGCGGCCGCCGAGGCCGCCGCCTCCTGGCTCGACCGGCTCGAGGGCGGCCTGCAGGGCGGCGAGATCCTGGCGCTCCCGTACGGCGACCTCGACGTCTCGGCCGCCGCCGTCCACGCGCCGAGCGCCTACCGCGAGGCCCGGAAGCGATCCGCCGGGGACCTCGCGCCGTGGGGGCTGAGCACCACGCCCGCGGTAGCCTCGCCCAGCGGCTACCTCGACGCTGCCGGCATCCGGCAGACCGAGCCCGAGGCCACCATCTTGGTGAGCGACCGGGTCTTCGGCGATCCCACGCCCGGCGGCCGGATCCCGTCGGTCGTCACCACCGAGGGCCACTCGCTCGTGGTCACCTCCTCCGGTGCCGCGAGCGGCGGGCCCGGCCCGGACGACCGGCTCTCCGCGATCGCTGTGCGGCAGCGCATCGTGAGCGAGGCGGCGGTCCGATCGCTGGCGCCCGGCCGTCCGCCACTGGTCGTGACGCTGCCGTCCACCTGGACGCCCGACCCGGATGCCGACTTCTTCGCGGGCTTCGACGACCTGGAGTGGCTCAACCTCGCCTCGGTGGCCGACGCGACCGCCCGGACCGCCCGGGAGGTCCCCGTCGAGCGGCTCGACTATCCCGAGGAGCAGGCGGCCCTCGAGCTCGACGCGTCGTCGTTCGCGGCCGCCGACGACCTGGTGCGCGCGGGTGAGACGTTGCAGAACCTGCTCACCCGCAACGACCTGGTCGCCTCCGAGGTCCGCGACGAGGCACTCAGCGACGTCTCGTACGCCGATCGGGCGGATCCCGCCCGGGGCATGACCTCCGCCGGCTCGTCGCGGAGCTGGATCGACACCCGGCTCCGATCGGTCCGCATCGACGCTCCCCCGGCGGTCATCCTCTCCAGCGGCAGCGGTCGCTTCGCGACGGTGGTGACCAACGCCCTGGACCATCCGGTCAGCGTCCGGATCCGTGCCGTCGCCGAGGCGCCACTGGAGGTCTCGGTGCCGACCGACACCATCGAGCTCGCACCCGACAGCCGCACGACCGTGCTCCTCGACGCCTCGTCGGCAGCGGTCGGGATCCGCAACCTCACCCTCGAGCTGACCGACAT
>JBAWHI010000288.1:0-2726 GCA_049593675.1 Nocardioides sp. | reverse complement strand
CCAGCAACCTGCAGCGTCAGATCCGTCAGCTCGAGGAGCTCAGCCGCGTGCAGCGCCGGTTCGTCTCGGATGTCTCCCACGAGCTGCGCACCCCGCTCACGACGGTGCGGATGGCCGGCGACGTCCTCCACGACGCGCGCGACGGGTTCGACCCGGTGACGGCCCGGTCGGCGGAGCTGCTGCAGACCGAGCTCGACCGGTTCGAGACGCTGCTCTCCGACCTGCTCGAGATCAGCCGGTTCGACGCCGGCGCGGCCGTCCTGGAGAGCGACGACGTCAACCTCGTGGACGTCGCCCACCGCATCGTCGAGGTCACCCGGCCCCTCGCGCGCCAGCGCGGGGTCGACGTGAGGGTCAACGCACCCGACCACGCCTGCCTGGCCGAGGCCGACGTACGACGGGTCGAGCGGATCGTCCGCAACCTGGTCACCAACGCGATCGACCACGCGGCGGCGGGCGGGCCCGACGGCATCGTCGTGCACGTCGACGGGGACGAGCATGCGGCGGCGATCGCGGTCCGCGACTACGGCGTCGGGCTGGCTCCCGGTGAGGCCTCGATGGTCTTCAACCGGTTCGGGCGTGCCGACCCTGCCCGGGCCCGGACCAGCGGCGGCACCGGCCTCGGGCTGTCGATCGCCCTGGAGGACACCCATCTCCACCGCGGCTGGCTCCAGGCCTGGGGCCGCCCCGGGGAGGGAGCGCAGTTCCGGCTCACCCTCCCGCGCCGGGCGAGCGGGGTGCTGCGGCACAGCCCGCTGCCGCTGGTGCCGACCGACGTCGCGGAGCCGGTCTCGTGAGGCGCCTGATCGCCTGGGTCCTGGCGCTGCTGCTCGCCGCGGCGCTGGCCGGCTGCGCCTCGATGCCGACCGACGGCCCCGTCGTCGAGACCGAGTCCGACGAGCTCACCCCGTCCGGCGCGGGCGCGCCGTTCATCGACCCGCTGCCGCCGCGCGAAGGAGCCTCGCGCCCCGAGGTCGTCCGGGGGTTCATCAACGCGATGCAGGCCTGGCCCTCGCAGACCGCGACCGCCGAGGAGTTCCTCACCGAGGACGCCGCCGCCGCGTGGCAGCCGCAGGACGCGACGATCACCTACCCCGTGACCCCGAACCCGCGCGACGAGGGGCGCGACGTCTCGATCGTGCTGCCCGACGCACACCACCTCGACAGCCGCGGCTCCTGGCAGGGCAAGCTGCCGGTGCGGCAGCGGACCGTCACCTACCCGATGGTCTTCGAGGACGGCGAGTGGCGCATCGACGCGGTTCCCAACGCGCTGATGGTGCCGGAGAGCTGGTTCACCGACCGCTACCGGCAGGTCTCGCTCTACTTCTTCGACCCGACGGTCTCGATCCTGACCCCGGAGCCGATCTTCGTCCCGCGCGGTGACCAGCTCGCGACGACGCTGACCCAGTCCCTGCTGATGGGCCCCGGCCCCGGACTCCAGCGCGTCGAGCAGAGCTTCGTGCCGCCCGGACTGGACGTCGCCGTCGGGGTCACGGTGTCCGACGACGGGGTCGCCGACATCCTCCTGACCGGCGATCCCGGGCAGCTCTCGGCCAACACGGTCGAGCTGATGATGGTGCAGTTCGGCTGGACGCTGCGCCAGGAGCCCAAGATCGAGTCGATCCAGCTCTCGATCGGTGGCCAGCCGGTGCCGCTGCCGGGCGGCGTGGCGTCGTACCCCGTCAACAGCGGCCCCCAGTTCGACCCCTCCGGCTTCCAGTCCAACCCGCTGCTCTACGGCCTCAGTCAGGACCGGATCGTCGCGGGGACCGAGGCCGCCTTCACGCCGGTCGGCGGCCCCCTGGGCGAGCGCGGCCTCGGGCTGCGCTCGGTCGGGGTGAGCCTCGAGGCGACAGCCGCGGCCGGCGTGACCGAGGCGGGCGGCAGCGTCGTCGCGGCCCCGCTCAGCGACGGCGCTACGGTCCGCACGGTGCAGTTCGGCACCGACTTCCTGCGCCCGGCCTGGGACTTCTCCAACCGGCTGTGGCTGGTCGACCGCACCGAGGACGGCGCGCGCGTGTCGTACGTGGACGGCGCGGCCGGCGACGAGATCGGTGAGCCGCGGACGGTCCGGGTGCCGGGCATCACCGGCGAGCGGGTCCGCATGTTCCTGATCTCGCGCGACGGGACGCGCCTGGTCGCGGTGGTGCGGCGCTCGGGCCGCGACGAGCTCGTCGTCAGTCGGATCGAGCACGCCGCGGGCGGTCGGGTGCTGGGAGCGGTCGACGCGGAGCGGATCGACATCGGCGACGACTCCGGCCTGCCGATCCGCGACGTCGTGTGGCGCACCAGCACCACGGTCGCGGTGCTGCACTCGCTGACGCAGAGCCTGGCGGAGGTCACGCCCGCCTCGGTCGACGGTGCGCCGATGAACCCCGAGATCGCGGCCACCGCCGTCGACGGCCGGGTCGTCGGCCTCGCCGGGTCCCCGGTGCCTGGTGAGTCGATCTACGGCCTCACGCGGACCGGACTGATCGACATCGAGTCCGCGGACCGGCGGCCCAACCCGTTCGAGGAGCGCACCACCGCCATCGTCTACGTCGGGTGATCCACAGGTCGGCCCGACCGGGTTGAGCGGGCCCGGCGATGGTGCTGACATCGGCGGGTGATCTCGGAAGTGCTCGACGGGGCGCTCGACCTGCTGCTCGGTGGCCGTTGCGTGGGCTGCGCCCGGGCCGGCCGGGCGCTGTGCGTCGGGTGCACCGCCTCGCTGCCCACCACCGGCC
>JBAWHI010000287.1:0-3406 GCA_049593675.1 Nocardioides sp. | reverse complement strand
ATCCGCACCGGAGTAGGGTGGTGGACGTGCGCGAGGTAGATGTGATGGGAGTCCGGGTCGAGATGCCCTCCAACCAACCGATCGTGCTGCTGCGCGAGGTGTCGGGGGAGCGCTACCTGCCGATCTGGATCGGAGCCGTCGAAGCCACCGCGATCGCCTTCGCCCAGCAGGGCGTCGTGCCGCCACGGCCGCTGACCCACGACCTGATGAAGGACGTGCTGGAGGCGACCGGCAACGAGCTCGCCGAGGTGCGGATCACCGACGTCAAGGACGGCGTGTTCTTCGCGCTGCTGGTCTTCGACTCCGGCGCCGAGGTCAGTGCGCGGCCCTCCGACTCGATCGCGCTGGCACTGCGGACGGGCACCCGCATCGTGTGCGCGGACGACGTGCTGGACGAGGCCGGTCTCGCCGTACCCGCCGAGCAGGAGGACGAGGTCGAGCGGTTCCGCGAGTTCCTCGACCAGGTCACCCCCGAGGACTTCGACGCCCACTAGGACGCGCCCCGGGCACAGCACGGGAACGAGCAAGGGAACGCGCACGGGAGGTCGGCTCGACCGCCTCGTCGGGCCGATCCGAGCCTGCGCCGAGGGAGCCGAAACCTTCACCCTCAAGTAGAGGTTGATGGTTGCGACACGCCGCCAGCCTCTTTGACGACTCTCAGGAACGGGCCTACCTTGAACTGTCTCCGTTGTAACTACTTCCCCGGTGTTACGCACAACGGATAGCCGTCGGAGGACCAGTGAACGAGAACGAGCAGCACACCGAGAACGCCGAGGCCGCCCAGGCGGCCGCCGCGGCGCAGGAGCAGGGCCTGCTCTTCACCGACGACGTCTCCCCGCTGCCCAGCGACACCGGCTACCGCGGGCCGACAGCCTGCAACGCCGCGGGCATCACCTACCGCCAGCTCGACTACTGGGCCCGCACCGGCCTGATCGAGCCGACCGTGCGGGGGGCCAAGGGCTCCGGGTCGCAGCGGCTCTACTCCTTCCAGGACATCTTGCTGCTCAAGGTCGTCAAGCGGCTCCTCGATGCCGGCATCTCGCTGCAGCAGATCCGGACGGCGGTCCAGCACCTGCGCGAGCGCGGCACCGAGGACCTGACCCGCGTCACCTTGATGAGCGACGGCGTCTCGGTCTACGAGTGCACCAGCAACGACGAGATCATCGACCTGCTCCAGGGCGGTCAGGGTGTCTTCGGCATCGCGATCGGCGGTGTCTGGCAGGAGATCGAGGGCACCCTCGCCGAGCTGCCCAGCGAGCGCACCGCCGACGTCGACGCCGCGTCGTCGGTCGCCGGCGACGAGCTCGCCGCGCGACGGGCTGCTCGCCAGACCGGTTGAGCGCACCCGCGGATCCGACGACCCCGCCACGTCGGTCGCGGCTTCGTCCCTCAGCCGCGCGACTCGCTCGACCACCATCAACGGACCCGCTGGCGCGGATCCGACCCGTCTCGACACGTCGGTCGCGGCTTCGTCCCTCAGCCGCGCGACTCGCTCGACCACCATCATCGGATCCGCTGGCGCGGATCCGATAGGCTGGGCGCGCTGACAATCCCGCACGGGAGAGTCTTCGGCGCGACCAGCAGTCGAGGTCGGTCGGAGCGCCGAAGGGGCAATTCCTCCCCGGAACCTCTCAGGCGCCAGGACCGTGCGGAGCAGGCAACTCTGAAGTCGTCTCACCACCGGTGAGGTGCCGACAGAGGGGGAGGCACCCGAACGACGTCACGTCGACTCCGAGGAGCCCCCGCATGGCCGACCACCCTTCCCTGACCGAGCTGGACGGCGTGCTGCCGTTCACCGAGCGGCACATCGGCGTGCGCGACGGCGACGTCGCGACGATGCTCGACCGGCTCGGCTTCGCCTCGATCGACGAGCTGATGAGCGCCGCGGTCCCCGGCGGCATCAGGTCCGCGGAGTCGCTCAACCTGCCCGGCGCGCTCAGCGAGGAGGCGACGTCTCGCGAGCTGCGGCACCTGGCGGCCCAGAACCGCCCCGGTGAGGCGATGATCGGCCTCGGCTACCACGCGACGGTGACGCCGGCGGTGATCCGCCGCAACGTGCTCGAGGACCCGAGCTGGTACACCGCCTACACGCCGTACCAGCCGGAGATCTCCCAGGGCCGGCTCGAGGCGCTGCTGAACTTCCAGACCGTCGTCGGCGACCTGACCGGGCTGCCGACCGCCAACGCGTCCCTGCTCGACGAGGGCACGGCCGCCGCTGAGGCGATGACCCTCGTGCGTCGCGCCAACCGCAAGGCCTCCGGTCCCTTCGTCGTCGACGCCGACGCACTCCCGCAGACCATCGACGTGGTGCGCACCCGCGCCGAGGCGATGGGCATCGAGGTCCGGGTCGCCGACCTCGCCGACGGGCTTCCCGACGACCTGCCGGAGGGTGAGCTGTGCGGCGTCCTGGTGCAGTACCCCGGTGCGTCGGGACGGATCCTCGACCCCCGTCGGGTGATCGAGCAGGCACACGAGCGCAACGCGCTCGCCGTCGTCGCCGCCGACCTCCTCGCGCTCACCCTGGTGGAGTCGCCCGGCGAGCTCGGCGCCGACGTCGCGATCGGGTCGAGCCAGCGCTTCGGGGTCCCGCTGTTCTACGGGGGACCGCACGCCGGCTACATGGCGGTCGGTGCCGGCCTCGAGCGGCACCTGCCGGGGCGACTGGTCGGCGTCTCGGTCGATGCCGAGGGTCGCCCGGCGTACCGGCTGGCCCTGCAGACCCGCGAGCAGCACATCCGCCGCGACAAGGCGACCTCCAACATCTGCACCGCCCAGGTGCTGCTCGCGGTCGTCGCCTCGATGTACGCCGTCTACCACGGCCCGGTCGGGCTCCGTTCGATCGCGACGCGCACCCACCGCTACGCCGCGGTGCTGGCTGCCGCGCTGCGAGAGGGCGGCTTCGCGCCGGTCCACGAGCAGTTCTTCGACACGCTCACGGTGGCCGCGCCGGGCCGCGCGGCCGAGATCGTGGCGTCGGCACGCACCTACGGGCTCCAGCTCCGGCTCATCGACGGCGACCACATCGGCATCAGCACCTCCGAGTGCACCAGCCGATCCACGCTCAGCAGCGTGCTCAAGGCCTTCGGCGTCGTCGGCACCGACCTGGACGCGGTCGACGCAGCGACGGCCGACGGGCTGCCCGAGGCGGTGCGCCGGAGCACGCCGTACCTCACCCACGAGGTGTTCTCGAGCCACCACAGCGAGACCGCGATGCTGCGCTACCTGCGCACCCTCTCGGCGCGCGACTACGCCCTGGACCGCGGGATGATCCCGCTCGGCTCCTGCACGATGAAGCTCAACGCGACCACCGAGATGGAGCCGGTCTCGCTGCCGGGCTTCGCCGACCTGCACCCCTTCGCCCCCGCGGAGGACGCGGCGGGCTACCGGCAGCTGGTGGCCGAGCTGG
>JBAWHI010000286.1:0-6339 GCA_049593675.1 Nocardioides sp. | reverse complement strand
GCCTTCGCCGCCCGCGCCGAGGTCCGGCACTACCCCTGCGACCACTTCGACGTCTACGCCGGCTCCACGTGGCACGACGCCGTCGTCGCCCACCAGGTGCTGTTCCTGACCCGGGTGCTGGGGTAGGAGCGGGCGGGGCGGAGGATCCCCGGTCAGCCGGGGATTCCCGACGTTGTCGGCCGTTGCAACGCCTGACAACGTCAGGGAACGCCTGACAACCACGGGCCACGCCCCGCTATTGACGATGATTCAGTAGCGGGCGTACGGTCGGTGGAGTGAGCACCCTCGACGACGTCGGCCGGCTGACCAGCGACCGGTTCCGGCGGATGAGTCCGGGCAACCAGGAGAAGCTGCCCCCTGTGGACCTCACCGGGCTGCCACCGGGCCCGCGCTGGCCGGTGCTGCTGCAGACGGCGGGGCTGCTGCGCTTCCGTCACCGCTTCCACCCCTCCATGCACCGCAGGTACGGCGACGCCTTCACCGTGCGGCTCGCCCCCGGCGGCCGCCCGCTGGTGTTTTTCACCCGGCCCGAGCATGCGAAGGAGATCTTCGCCGGCGACCCGGAGGTGTTCCACGCCGGGAAGGCCAACGGCATCCTCGGCCCGATCATGGGCGAGCACTCCCTGCTGCTCCAGGACTCCGGTGAGCACAAGCGGGCCCGCAAGCTGTTGATGCCGGCGTTCAACGGCCATGCGCTGCGGGAGTACCGCTCGCTCGTCACCGACGTCGCCCGCGCCGAGGTCGGCTCCTGGCGCTCGGGCCAGGAGTTCCGCTCCCTGGACCGGATGAACGCGCTCACCCTCGAGGTGATCCTGCGCGTCGTCTTCGGCGTCACCGACGAGCGCCGGCTGGCCGAGCTGCGCCCGCGGGTGAACAAGACCGTCGAGATCAGCCCGGCCGTGCTGCTCGGCTGGGGCTATCCGTGGCTGCAGAGGTTCGGCCCGTGGCGGGCGACCGTCGACAACCAGCACGAGCTCGACCGGCTGATGTACGCCGAGATCCGCGAGCGGCGTACGGCGCCCGACCTGGCCGACCGCTCCGACGTGCTGTCCCGGCTGATCCGCCAGGGCGCCCAGGGGAGCGACGACGAGCTCAGCGACACCGAGCTGCGCGACCAGCTGGTCACGCTGCTGCTCGCCGGCCACGAGACGACCGCGAGTGCGCTGGCGTGGGTGCTGTACGAGGCCGGGCGCGACCCCGAGCTGATGGCTCGCTGCCGCAGGGCGGCCGACGAGGGCGACGACGACTACCTCGAGGCGGTGCTGAAGGAGTCGATGCGACTGCACCCGATCATCCCGATGGTCGTGCGCACCCTGATGAAGCCGGCCACGATCGGCGGCTACCGCCTGCCGGCGGGGACGACGGTCGGGCCGTCGATCATCATCGCCCACCACCGCGAGGACAACCATCCGGACCCGGAGGTCTTCCGCCCCGAGCGGTTCCTCGGCGGCAACCCCCCGACGAACACCTGGATCCCGTTCGGCGGCGGGGTCCGGCGCTGCATCGGCGCCGGCTTCGCCCAGATGGAGGGTGTGGCGGTGCTGCGCGAGGTGTTCGCGGCGTACGACGTGAGCGCGGTCGGCTCCGACGAGCCCCAGGTCCGCAACATCACCAGCGTCCCGCGCCGGGGCGCACGGATCCGGGTGACCGCCGCCTCGCGGTGACCGATTCGCCTGCCGGTCAGCGGCGGTGCGACCATCTGCGCTTGTGATCGCTCGCCTCCGCGCGCTGCGGATGGACACAGCTCCGCTGCGCACCTCTCGGGACTTCCGGCTGCTGTTCCTGGCCGGCACCGTCTTCTACTTCGGCGCGATGGTCACCTATGTCGCGATCCCCTACCAGGTCTACACCCTCACCGGATCGAACTTCGCCGTCGGCGCGATCGGCCTGGCCGAGCTGGTGCCGCTCCTCGTGCTGGGGCTGTACGGCGGCGCGCTGGCCGACCACGTCGACCGCCGCAAGCTGCTGATCTGGACCGGTGTCGGGCAGGCGGTCGCCACCGCGGCGCTCGCGATCAACGCCTTCCGCGCCGAGCCTGACGTGTGGGTGGTCTTCGTGGTCGCCGTGGCTCTCGCGTCGTCCGCGGCCCTGCAGCGACCCTCCCGGGAGGCGCTGCTGCCGCGCACGGTCAAGCACGCGCAGCTCCCCGCCGCGAACGCGCTGAGCAGCCTCGGCATCCAGATCGGTCTCCTGGCCGGGCCGGCGGTCGGCGGGCTGCTGATCGCCTCGGTCGGCATCGGCTGGTGCTTCGTGATCGACGTCGGCGGACTCGTCGTCGCGTCCGGGCTCTACTTCCTGATGCGGCCCTACCCGCACCGCGACGAGACGACGCCGCCCAGCCTGGCCGGCATCAAGGAGGGCATGGTCTACGCGTTCCGTCGTCGCGACCTGCTCGGGACCTACTTCGTCGACATCGCCGCGATGCTCCTGGCGACGCCGGTCGTGCTGTTCCCGGCGCTGGTCGAGGAGGTGTTCCACCGGCCCGAGCTGCTCGGCATGCTCTACAGCTCCCAGGTCGTCGGAGCGATGGTCGCGACCGGGTTGTCGGGCTGGACCGCACGGGTGCACCATCACGGTCGGGCGATCGTGATCGCCGCGGCGACGTACGGCGCGATGGTGGCCCTGGCCGGCCTGATGCCCTCGATCTGGCTGGTCGCGCTGTTCTTCGCGTTCGCCGGCGCGGCCGACATGATCTCGGGGATCTTCCGGGCGACGGTCTGGAGCCAGACCATCCCGGAGTCGATGCGCGGCCGGTTGGCCGGGATCGAGATGCTGTCCTACTCGGTCGGCCCCCTCGGCGGCCAGGTCCGCGCCGGCATCACCGCCGACCTGTGGTCGGTGCGTGCCGCGATCGTCAGCGGCGGCATCGCCTGTGTCGCCGGGGTCGCGGTCACGGCCGCGATCCTGCGCGACTTCTGGTCCTACGACGATCGCACCGACGAGTACGCCGTCGCCGAGCGCGCGGTCCGGGCGGCCGCCGGCGAGCTGTGACCTCGCCGGAGGGGCGGTTGGCGGGGGCTCCCTACCGGTCGAACGCCTCGCGGACCCGCCGCTCGGTGAGGCCGTAGTCCTTGAGCGTGTAGGTGTGCGAGGGCTTCGCCTTGCCCTGCTTGGACTCCCGGTCGAGCTCCTCGATCGCCGTCTGCACCTCGGGGGTCCAGTCGAGGTCGAACCGGTCGTAGACCCGACGGGTCACCCCGAGCGGGTCGGACACCAGGTCCGAGAAGGCCACGTCGATGAACTGGCTCTGGTCGTAGGCCGGGCGTGCGTCGTGGAAGGCATGGAACGCCCGCGACCACAGGTCGAGCTGGGTGTGGCCGATCACGCCGCCGACGTACGTCGAGCTGTGGCCCGCCGTGGTCTCGGCCGAGAGCGAGCAGGAGGAGGCGATGCAGGTGACCGGGTCCCGGCGGGTGTAGACGATCAGCGCGTCCGGGTAGACCGTCATCAGGGCGTCGAGCGCCGTCATGTGCGAGGGGTTCTTGAGCACCCAGCGCTTCTCGGGGTCGTTGAGCCCGACGAGCTGGAGGTTCTCCTTGTGCCGGGCGTAGGCGTCGGTCCAGTCCTGCCCCTTGAGCCACTCGGTGTAGCGCGGCAGGTTCGCCAGCGACTCGTAGGAGTTCGACTTGCCGGTCTGGCGCAGCAGCCGCCAGCACTCCTCGACGGTCGTGGCATCCATGTAGTGGATCCCCATGAACTCGGGGCTCTCCACGTGGTGGGCGGAGAAGGCCTGCTGCATGGCGGTGAAGATCGGGTCCGACTCCCAGGTGTCGCGCGGCGGCCGCGGCTGGGGATACTGCGTCAGCCACATCTCCAGGCCCTGCGCCATCGGGTCGGCGTGCAACAGTCGGTGCAGCGCGGTCGTCCCGGTGCGCGGAAGGCCCATCACGAAGATCGGACGCTCGATCGGGACGTCGCGGTGCTGGGGGTGGGCGGCGAACTGTGCCTGCGTCAACAGCACGCCGACCAGCGCCGACTTCACCTCGGAGCGCTGGAAGTAGTTCCCCCGCCCGGTGAGCCCGGCCTCGGGGGAGTTGAGGTCGTCGACGAGGACGCGCAGCCCCTCCTCGTGGGCGTCGGTGCCGAAGTCGTCCATGCCGGTCGTGCGGACGGCGGCCGCGACGATGTCGTCGTACGACCCGACGTCGGCCCGCTCACGGGTCATGACGTTGTCGCTCATCGGTGTCCTCTCCCGGACGTCATACGGTCGGATCGAGGGGACACACCGTCCGTATGACGTCCGCGGCCGTCGAGGGCCGGCATCAGTCGTGGAACTCGCCGCAGTCGACGGTGAGCATCTGGCCGGTGACGGCCGAGGCCAGGTCGGAGGCGAGGAACAGCGCCGCCCGGGCGACCTCCTGCGCCGAGGCGAGCCGCTTGAGGTCGGTGGGCGCCGCCTTGTCGGCGTACACCTCCTCGTGCGTCTTGCCCTCGACGGCGGCGAGGAAGTCGAAGTAGCCGCGGTTGACGTCCTCGTAGATGTAGGACGGCGCGACGCTGTTGACCCGGATCCCGCGCGGTCCGAGCTCGGTGGCGAGCGAGGAGGCGAGGTGCTCCAGGGCGCCCTTCGACAGCTTGTAGCCGGCGTACTCCGGCTGGGAGGAGAAGGCGACGCAGGAGTTCAGCATGATCACCGAGCCCCTGCTGGCCGACAGGGCGTCGGCGAAGAGGGCGGCGAGTCGCAGCGGTGCGAAGACGTTGGTCTCGTTGGCCTTCGCGAGGTCCTCGGGCTTGATCTGCGTGATCGGGTCCATCGGCGGGATCGCGAAGGCGTTGTTGATGAGACAGTCCACCCGGCCGAACTCCGCCACCGCGCGCTCGGCGAGCTCGGCCCGCGAGGCCTCGTCCGTCACGTCGGTCGGGACGATCAGCGCGCGGCCGCCGTAGGACTCCACGACCGTCGCCATCTTCTCCAGCCGGCTGGCGGTGCGGCTCGCGAGCACGAGGTGGGCGCCCATCTTGGCGGCCTCCTCGCCGAGCGCGCGGCCGAGGCCAGGACCGACGCCGGACAGCACGATCACCTTGTCCTTCAGCAGCGGGACGGCGTCGTAGCGCTCCTCGATCGAGGTGTCGTGGGCCTGGGCGTAGCCGAGGTCGGTCAACTGAGCATCCTTCGGGCAACGGAGCGCTGCCGGGCGGCGATCCGCGCGGCGTACTCCTCGGTGGTGAGCGGGGTGAAGTGCGGGACTCGGGACGGTACGTCGGCCAGCGGCATCACCTCGGCGACCGGGCCGTCCTCGGGGCCGAGGTCGCGCTCGATGCGCTGCCAGCGCAGCATCAGCGCACCGGTGCGGTGGCCGGTGGTCTCCAGCCAGTTCGCGATCGGGGCACCGGGTCCGCCGGGCGGGTGCTCGGAGATGACGAACCGCATCAGCCCGTCGGGGTCGACCTGTGCCTGCGCCTTGGTGAGCGAGGTCTGGTGCGTCTCGTAGTCGGTCGAGGCATACCAGTCCGAGCCGATCTGGATCGCCTGGTAGGAGCAGTCGCCGCACTCCGGCACGGTGACGACCAGCGCCTCGTCCTCGGCCAGCTCGTAGTGCCCGATCGAGGAGCGCTGCGAGGAGAGCCCGCCGGGCGTCGACTGCGGCGCGGTCGGGACGTTGACCGGCTCCTGGTACTGGAAGAACTGGGGGAAGGCGAACCAGGTC
Organism: Nocardioides sp.; assembly: GCA_049593675.1. GTDB lineage: Bacteria > Actinomycetota > Actinomycetes > Propionibacteriales > Nocardioidaceae > Nocardioides. Next base: position 691 of record JBAWHI010000286.1, on the reverse strand, counting down.
TGGATCGATCCGGTCAGCAGCTTCGCCGCGACCTCGTACTTGCGCGCCAGCCGGGCCTGCGTCAGTGGCGTGGCCGGCGTGCCCACCGTGTCGGTGCGCTCGATCCAGATCTGCCCGCGCTGCTCGGAGTCCCAGTCGTTGAACACCTCGCGCACGATCATCGTCTTCGCGCCGGGCTCCGCGACGTAGGTGAACTCGTAGGACCCGTCCGCAGCGATGTCGAGCTCGCGATCGTCGAAGGCCAGCATCGAGGTCGCCGCGGAGTCTGCGGTGTAGGCACCGCCCATCACCTGGAAGGACAGGTCGGCGCTGCTGCCGCGCACGCCGCGTACGACGTACTCGACGCCCTCCTTCAGGTAGGCGTTGAAGTAGATCGCGTCCGGGTTGTCCAGGCCCTGGCGGGAGAACTGGTGCGTGGGGTTGATGAACAGCGGCCGCTCGAGGTCGTGGTCGAAGGCCATCTGCATCGCCATCCGGATCCGGCCGGCCAGGTAGTCGTAGCCCTCGAGCCGGTCCTGCTCGGTCCTGATGAACGGCGCGTTCGCGATCAGCTCCTCGGCCTCGGCGATCGCCTCCTGCAGCGGCCGGGTGAGGTCGAGGCTCTCGCTCATCGGTCCACCTTCGAGATGATCTGCTCGGCGTACCGCTCGAGGTGCTCGATCTTCTTCTCCAGCGGCTCGGTGTCCGGGCC
>JBAWHI010000285.1:0-2335 GCA_049593675.1 Nocardioides sp. | reverse complement strand
GTGGTGAGCAGCCCGGCCTCCTCCTTGGCGACCTCGGCGAGGTTGCCGGCGGCGCTCATGCAGGCGCCGATCGAGGTCAGCCGGGCCGGCATCGCGACGATCTCGCGCCGCCGGTTGCGGGTGGCCTCGTCACGGGCCAGCCCACGGGCGCGCCCGATGTGGCCCTGGCTCGCCCGGGCGGCGTAGGAGGCCAGCGCGGCACCGACCCCCAGGGTGCGCTCGAGGAACGCCGCGACGTCGGCCGTGCTCGGCGTGGACCGCCCCCCCAGCCGGCACCGGGAGCGGATCGTGGTCAGCACGTCCTCGACCGTCGGCGCGCACAGCATCCACACGGTGCGGTCGGTCGGCTCCTCGATCGCCTTGAGCAGCGCGTTGCAGGCCTGCTCGGTGAGCCGGTCCGCGTCCTCGACGATCATGATCTGCCAGCGGCGGCCGACCGGGGTGAGCGCGGAGCGGCGGACCAGGTCGCGCACCTCCTTGACGCCGATCGAGAGGCGCTCGGTGCGGATCACGGCGACGTCGGCGTGCGAGCCGGCCAGCACCGTGTGGCAGGCGTGGCAGGCGCCGCAGCCCGGCGACCGGCCGGTCTCGCCGTCGCGGTCGCACTGGAGGGCGGCCGCGAACGCGACGGCGGCGTTGGACCGTCCTGAGCCGGGCGGCCCGGTGAAGAGGAAGGCGTGGCTCATGCCGTGGCCGGCTGCGGCCTCGGCGAGCGTCGCCGCGACCGCACGCTGGCCGACCAGTCCGTCCCAGACGGTGCCGGTCACGCTCGGTCCGCCGGTCGTCGCCGTCATCGGCGGACCGCCTGACCGAGCAGCGGCACGACCGCCGCGCGCACCTGGTCGGTGATCTCGTCGACGGCCGACCGGGCATCGAGGACCAGGTAGTGGTCGGGGTCCGCCTTCGCCATCCGGAGGAAGCCGTCGCGCACCCGTTGGTGGAACTCCAGCGACTCGCCCTCGATCCGGTCCCGCTCCTCGAAGCGACCCAGGCCGTGCTCGGGCTCGAGGTCGAGGACCACGGTCAGATGGGGGCGCAGGTCGTGGGTCGCCCAGCGGGCGACGTCCTCCACCTCGGCGAGGTCCAGGGCCCGCCCGGCTCCCTGGTAGGCGAGCATCGAGTCGACGTAGCGGTCGGTGATGACCACCTCGCCGCGCGCGAGCGCCGGCGCGACGACCGTGTCGACGTGCTCGGACTTGTCGGCGGCGTAGAGCAGCGCCTCGGTGCGGTCGGAGAGCTCGCCCGTCTCGGGGCTGAGCACGATCTCGCGCAGCGTGCGGCCGACCGCGGTGTCACCGGGCTCGAAGGTCAGCAGCGCGGCGTACCCCTCCCGCTCCAGCCAGTCCGCCAGCCGGCGGGACTGCGTGGACTTGCCGGACCCCTCGCCGCCCTCGAAGCACACGAAGACGCCGGTGTCGGCGTACGTCCCCGGGCCTGAGCTCACGCGGAGAACCTACGGGGCGGCGCCGACGCAGGCCAGCGCGGGTCGCCGGGCGCAGCCGTGGCGGGTCGGACGGGCGGCGTCAGGACTTCTTGGCCGCCGTCTTCTTCGTGGCCTTCTTGGTGGTCTTCTTCGCCGTGGTCGTCTTCTTCGCCGCGGTCTTCTTGGTGGTCTTCTTCGCCGCCGTCTTCTTGGTGGCCTTCTTGGCCGTCTTCTTCGCCGGCCCCTTGGCCCGGCGCTCGGCGAGCAGCTCCGCGGCACGCTCGAGCGTGACCGCCTCGACCGAGTCGTCCTTGCGCAGCGTCGCGTTGTACTCGCCGTCGGTGACGTACTCACCGAACCGCCCGGCCTTGACGACCACCGGCTGCCCCGAGACCGGGTCGTTGCCGAGCTCCTTGAGCGGCGGCGCGGCCGCGGCCCGGCCCCGCTGCTTGGGCTGGGAGTAGATCCGCAGCGCCTCGTCGAGGCCGATCGTGAGCAGCTGGTCCTCGGAGGTGAGCGACCGGGAGTCGGTGCCCTTCTTGAGGTAGGGGCCGTAGCGGCCGTTCTGGGCGGTGATCTCCTCACCCGACTCGGGGTCGGCACCCACGACCCGCGGCAGCGAGAGCAGCTTGAGCGCGTCGTCGAGGGTGATCGTGTCGAGCGACATCGACTTGAAGAGCGAGCCGGTGCGCGGCTTGTCGCCCTTCTTCGCATCCTCGGGGAGCACCTCGGTGACGTAGGGGCCGAACCGGCCGTTCTTCGCCACGACCTCCAGGCCGGTGTCCGGGTGGACGCCGAGCTGGATCTCCTCGCCGGCCGGGTTCGCGAGCAGCTCCTTGGCCTTCGCCACGGTGAGCTCGTCGGGCGGCAGGTCGTCGGGCACGTTGGCGCGGACGGCGAACGGTGTCCCCT
>JBAWHI010000284.1:0-4315 GCA_049593675.1 Nocardioides sp. | reverse complement strand
GCAGGCCCAGCGCCACCGACTGCAGCGCCTTCGTCATCGCCGAGACCTGGGTGAGGATGTCGATGCAGTACTGCTCCTCCTCCACCATCCGCTGCAGGCCGCGGGCCTGCCCCTCGATGCGGCGCAGGCGCTTGAGGTAGTCGCCCTTGGTGTCGTTCGCGATGTAGCTGTGCCGGTGCGCCGGCTGCTCCCCGGCAGCTCCCTCGGTCTCGGTCATGCCCGCCACCTCTCGTCTCGTTGTCTGAATACCATACCCCCCCATGGTATTCCCGACAACTGAGCCGTCCCCACCCGGTCCATTGCCAGCGCGCGAACTATGAGGCATGCTGCCAGTTGTGTCTCACAGTGACTGGAGTCGACACTCGGACCCGGCCGCCGCGGTGGACGGGCTGCTCGATGCTGCCGGAGTCGCGTTCGCCCGGCTCGGGGTCGCCCGCGCCACGATGATCGACGTCGCCCGACAGGCCGGGTGCTCGCGAGCGACGCTGTACCGCTACTTCCCCAACCGGGAGGCCCTCCGGCTCGGCTTCGTCCATCGCGCGACCCTGCGGATCGCGGCCGAGATCGCGCCGCCGACGACGACCAGCGACCCGGACGAGATGGTCGACCTGATCATGCGCGGCATCGCCGCGGTCCGAGCCGACCCCTTGCTCTCCGTCTGGTTCGAGCCCGAGAACATGGCCGTCCCGATCGCCGTGAGCCAGGACTCCGAGCTCCTGCAGGCCATGACCGCCGGCCTGGCCGAGCAGCTCGCCTCCGACCGGCAGTCGAGCGCCGACGTCGAGCTGCGCGGCGCGTGGCTGCTGCGGAGCATCGTGTCGTTCCTGGCCATGCCCGCCGACAGCGAGGCCACCGAGCGGGCCATGGTCGAGGCCTTCGTGGTCCCCCTGCTCGTCCCCACACCCGACCGAGACAGGAGCAGATCATGACGTTCGCCTGCGAACGGGTCGGTGTCGACTTCTTCGACTCCGCCCCCACCCTCCACCGCGCCCGGGTGGAGGTCGACGCCACCCCGGAACGGATCTTCGCGATCCTGCTCGACGCCGACGCCTGGGTCGCCTGGGCGTTCCCGATCACCGGCGTGGACTGGACCTCCGGCTTCCCCCTCGAGGTCGGCTCGACCCGCACCGTCCACATGCGCGGCGGGCTGGTGGGCTACGAGGAGTTCATCGCCTACACCCACGGCGTCCGGATGGCCTTCCGGTTCAACGAGGCCTCCAAGAAGGGCGTCCGGGCGTTCGCCGAGGACTACCGGGTCACCGAGCTGGGTGACGGTCGGTGCGCCGTGGACTGGACGATGGCGATGGACACCGGGCGCGGCCCGGGGATCCTCGACAAGGTGACCGACCCGCTGATGTCGCTCGCGCTGAGGTACATGCTCGGCCGGTTCGCCAAGCTCGTCGAGTCCGACTTCGCTCCGGCGGGGGTCGCCTGATGACGGCGGCGCGCGGACTCGACGGGATCGACCTCACCGACGCCTCCGTGTGGGAGCAGGGCGCACCGCACGAGTGGCTCGACTGGCTCCGCACCGAGAGCCCGGTGCACTGGCACGAGGAGCCGGACGGCCCCGGGTTCTGGGCGCTGACCCGCCACGACGACGTTCGCCAGGTGTCCACCTCGCCGGGCGAGTTCTCCAGCTGGGTCGGCGGACCGCTTCGTCTCGACCCGGATGCGGACACCCTCGACCAGCTGCGGATGGTGATCATCGGCATGGATCCGCCCGAGCACCGCGACTTCCGCACCATCGTGTCCCGGGCGTTCACGCCGAGGATGATCGCCCGGCTCGAGGACGCCCTGCGCGACGAGACAGCGCGGGTGGTCGGTGAGCTGCGCGACGGCGATCGCTGCGAGTTCGTCTCCGACGTCGCGGCCCGGATCCCGATGTGGTCCATCAGCGAGCTGATGGGCGTCCCACCCGAGGACCGGCACCGGCTCTACGAGCTCAGCCACGCCCTGATCGACGACCAGGACCCGGAGATCGCGCCGACGCCGGAGACCGCCATGGAGGCCTCAGCCGAGGTCTTCGCCTACGCCCACGAGATGGCCGTCCGCGAGCGGGCGAATCCCTCCGACAGCCTCACCAGCGCCCTCCTCGAGGCCGAGGTCGACGGACGCCGCCTGGACGACATGGAGTTCACGCTCTTCTTCATCTTCCTCATCGTCGCCGGCAACGAGACGACCAGGACGGCGACCTCCCACGGCCTGCTCTCGCTGCTCGAGCACCCGGAGTCGCTCGATCGGCTCGTCCGGAATCCCGACCTGACCCCCTCGGCGGTCGAGGAGATCCTGCGGTGGCAGCCACCGATCCACCACTTCCGTCGCACGGCCACGACCGACCTGGTGCTCGGCGGCCAGCCGATCGCGAAGGGCGACAAGGTGCTGATGTGGTACGCCGGCTCCAACCGCGACCCCGCGGTGTTCGACGCGCCCCACGAGTTCCGCATCGACCGCACGCCGAACCCCCAGCAGTCGTTCGGGGTCGGTCAGCACTTCTGCCTCGGGGCCAACCTGGCCCGGGTGTCGCTGCGGATCCTGTTCACCGAGCTGCTGGCCACCGTGGAGAACGTCCAGCTGGCGGCCCCGCCGCGGCGGCTGCACTCGAACCTGATCAACGGCATCAAGGAGATGCAGATCAGCTACGACGTGCGCTGAGGAGTCAGCGGGACGTGGCCACCTCCAGCTCGGCGAGCAGCGCCAGCACCCGACGCTCGATCTCGTCACGGATCGGCCGGACGTCGGCCACGTCCAGGCCGGCGGGGTCGCTCAGATCCCAGTCCTCGTAGCGCTTGCCCGGGAAGTACGGGCAGGCGTCGCCACAACCCATCGTGACGACGACGTCGGCAGCCTCGACGATCTCATCGGTCCAGGGCTTGGGGTACTCCTGAGCGATGTCGATCCCCCGCTCCGCCATCGCGGCCACTGCGGAGGCGTTGACGGACGCGCCAGGCTCGGAGCCACCGGACCAGGCGATCGCGTGGTCGCCGGCATGGTGGTTGAAGAATCCCAATGCCATCTGCGAGCGTCCCGCGTTGTGCACGCAGAGGAACAGCACGACCGGCTTGCCGGCCTCCCCGTGACCCTGGACCTTCGCCATCGCCTGGAGCTGCTGCTTCGCGAATCGCTCGGCCAGCAACGGGAGGAATGCGACCGTCGTCGCCTTGCCGGCGAACTCGTCGTAGGAAGAGTGGAGGAACCGTTCGATCGTCTCGGGATTGAAGGTGCCCTCGAAGGACTGTGCCAGCCGGACGGCTGCGGACCTCAGGGCTACCTGCTGGTCAAGGGTGATCTCAGCGTGGGTGGGCATGGGCGTCTCCTCAGGTAGGTGGTCTCAGGCGGCGGGCAGTCGGCCGGCGAGGTCGGCGACTCGAGCAGACAGAACGGCGAAGGCGGCATCGAAGGCAGCGGGAGTGCCCTCGCGGACCGGGTCGGGGATCGACCAGTGCAGTCCACCGGGCTGTCCCGGCTCCTCGTGGGCGCGGTCGCAGACGGTGACGACGAGATCGCTGTCGGCCAGGACGTCGTCGAGACACCTGGGCCGGACCCGCGGGAGCGGCAGGGAGTGGCGCCGGGCGACGTCGATCGCCCCCGGGTCGATGCGAGCGGCCGGACGGGTCCCCGCCGAGGTGGCCGGGACCGGGCTGCTCCGACGCCAGAGCGCGGCCGCGAGCTGAGAGCGCGCCGAGTTGGCCGTGCAGACGAACACGATCCGCTCGGGCGCGACGGCGACCGTCGCGTCGAGCCCGTCGAGACGTCGGCGGGACAGGCACAGGTAGGTTCGGCGTCGATCGCCCTCGGAGCGGCACCGCGAGACGAGGCCCGCCGCCTCGAGGACCTTCAGGTGGTGCGCCAGGAGGTTGGAGGCCATCCCCGACGCCTCGGCGAGGTCGGAGGGGGAAGCGTCACCGAGCGACAGCGTCTCTACGATCCACAGACGCGCCGGATCACCGAGCGCCGCATGGACAGCGGCGCGCTCGACCAGCTCAGCATCTTGCTCAAGTTTCATTGACTCAAGTTCTACTGAGTAACCTTGCCCGCGTCAAGTCCTGCCCCGATGCGAGGTCAGGCTCCTGCGCTCAACCAGCCTGGTCCGTCATCAGCAGGCGCGCCTTGAGGCAGTCCGAGTCGCGGGCCGCGACGGCGGCGTACGCCGCGGCCGCGTCGTCGATCTCGAAGGTGTGGGTGAACAGGTCGCTGGTGTCGAGCCGCCCGTGCTGCACCAGCGGCACCAGCTCGGCCCAGGTCCGGTGGACCGGCGCGGTGGTCATCCGCAGGGTGACGCTGCGGAAGACCCCCATCAGCGCGGGCAACGGGTAGG
>JBAWHI010000283.1:0-4596 GCA_049593675.1 Nocardioides sp. | reverse complement strand
CGACACGGCCTGGAACGACCAGGCGTGCGGCTGGAGGATGGTCGGCACGACACCGCGCAGCAGCAGGCGCCCCGCCATCCCGGCCTTCGCGCTGTGCAGGTGCACGACGTCGGGTCGGGTCTCGTTGACGATGCGCCGCAGGCGGCGGATCTCGCGGAGCAACCCGGGCCCCGGGTTGCGGGAGGCCTCCCAGCGGACCACCTGAGCGCCGGAGGTCCGGGACGCGTCGGCGAGCCAGCCCGAGGAGGGGCAGGCCACCGTGACCGTCCAGCCGCGGGCGATCTGGTCGCGGACGTAGCCCGTCAGGACCTGGGCGACGCCCTCGGTCGTCGGCATCGACACGTGCAGCACGTGCGGGCGCACCGGTCCCGGATCGGCCGCCGGCGCCGCCGGCGCCGGGGCGTCGGGCGGGTCCGCCGGTCGGTGCAGGATCGGCGTGCGGGGGTCCGGCTGGTGCCGCACGATGGCCAGCACGGTGCGGAACATGATCTTGATGTCGGTCCACAGGGACCAGTTCTCGATGTAGTAGTTGTCGAAGCGGGTGCGGTCGTCGATCGGGGTGTCGCCCCGGAGGTCGTTGACCTGAGCCCAGCCGGTGAGGCCGGTCTGCACACGGTGCCGCTCGTCGTAGCGCACCTGGGCGCGCGAGAACTCACGGACGAAGAAGGGGCGCTCGGGGCGCGGCCCGACCAGGCTCATGTCGCCGCGCAGCACGTTCACCAGCTGGGGGAGCTCGTCCAGGCTGGTGCGGCGCAGGAAGCGGCCCACCGGACCGAGCCGGTCGTCGTGGTCGATCGACCACTGGGTGGCGCTCTCCTGCGCGTTGGCGGGCTTGAGCGAGCGGAACTTGTAGAGGGTGAAGTTGCGGCCGCCCCGACCGACCCGGACCTGCTTGAAGATCACGCCCGGACCGGTCTCGAGGCGGACGGCGACGGCGCAGGCGAGCAGGATCGGAGCGAGCAGCACGAGCGCCACGGCGGAGAGGGAGACGTCCAGGGCCCGCTTGAGGAACAGGGTGTGCGGACGCAGGCCCCACCGGCGAAGTCGCATCACCGCGACGGCGCCGATCATCTCCGTCCGACGGTGATGGTCGAGACCCATCATCTCGAAGAAGCGGGGAACGACGAACACCTGGTGGTCGGCCTGGACGCACCGCCGGACGAGGTCGATGGTCTGGTCGTCGGGCGGGTCCGGGAAGGCGAAGACCACGTCGTCGACCCCGAGGTCGAGCATGGCGTGCTCGAGGTCGCCGACACCGCCGAGGAGCGGGACCGGCAGGTCGCGGGCGTCCAGGTCCGGGGCCGTGTCGATCATGCCGACCGGACGCAGACCGTACTCCGGTCGGGTGGAGAACGCCTCGGCCAGCCGCCGGCCGACGACGCCGGCCCCGACGATGATCACCGGGTGCGCGCTGCGGCCGCTGCGACGGAGCCCGTGAGCCAGCGCGTACACGGCGGCGCGCAGCATCAGCAGCAGGAGGAAGGTCGTGCCCGTGAACACGAGTGCCTCCGGCCACGATCGGGAGGTCGCTCCGCTCGCGGGGGTGAGCGCCACCAGGGTCAGGGCGGCGACCACGGCCGCGAACGCCAGGCGAGGCAGGTCCTCGACGACGGAGAGCACCAGGCGGGAGCGGTGCAGGTCGGCGCTGCGGCAGACCAGCGATGCCGCGACGGCGGCGGCGGCGATCGCGACCGCTCCGGCCTCGCTCCGGACCACGAGGGCGGCCAGGACGACGGCGAGCGGGTCGACGATGATCAGCAGGGGACGGATGCTGCGCAGCCACGGCAGTACGTCGATCACTCCGGCGCGCACGAGGTCCCCCGATTCGTGTGGTTGCTGCACGGGACTGTTCCCCGTACCGCTCTGCGGAAAACCCCGGCCCGCGGGCAGCACGGTCTGGGAGGATCGCCGGTGTGGCCACTCTGATCTCCGTCAACGTCGGTCCGGCCCGTGAGGCGCCCTACGCCAACCTCGGCCGATCCGGGATGGACAAGCAGCCGGTGCCCGGCCGGGTCGCTGCCCGCACGCTCGGGCTCGACGGCGACCAGGTGGGCGACGTCAAGCACCATGGCGGGGTCGACCAGGCGGTCTACGCGTTCGCCCGCGAGGACCTCGACTGGTGGGCCGCCGAGCTCGGCCACGGGGTGCGCGACGGGATGTTCGCGGAGAACCTCACCACCCAGGGGATCGACGTTAACGAGGCCGAGGTGGGGGAGCGCTGGCGGATCGGCACGGCCGAGCTGGAGGTGGCGAGCGTGCGGATCCCGTGCAACGACTTCAAGAACTGGATGGGCCTGGGTGGATTCGACAACCGGGCGTGGGTGAAGCGGTTCACGCAGGTCGGTCGACCCGGGCCGTACCTCCGGGTCGTCGTCGAGGGCGAGGTGGGCGCCGGGGACGAGATCAGCGTCGTGCACCGGCCCGGCCACGGAGTCACCGTGAGCACGATGTTCCGGGCGCTGACCACCGAGTCGTCCCTGCTGCCGGAGCTGCTGCGGGTGGGCGACGGGCTGGTCGACGAGGCTCGCCGGGCGGCCGAGAAGCGGGCCGGCACGCGCGTCTGATCCGGTTGTGCGGGGTTTGCTACCCACCGGTTGGACAAGTGATCTAGGTTACTTCGCAACCCCCGTCCCTTTCGGCCGCCTGCAGGAGTGCTCTCTTCATGAAGAACCTGGACGCTAGCTTCGTCGACCACCTGACCCAGAACTTCGCGGTTCAGTTCCTCGACCGTGTGGAGGCCTCCGGAGACCGCGAGGCGTTCCGCTACCCGCGAGGTGAGGCCTGGGAGTCCGTCACCTGGCGGCAGGCCGGTGACCTGGTCGAGAAGCTGGCCGCGGGCCTGCTGTCGTTGGGCATCGAGTCCGAGCAGCGCGTCGGCATCGCGTCCTCGACGCGGTACGAGTGGATCCTCGCCGACCTCGCCGTCATGTGCGCCGCAGGCGCCACGACGACGGTCTACCCGACGACGAACGGCGAGGACACGGCCTACATCCTCGGCGACTCCGAGTGCCGGATCGTGTTCGCCGAGGACGACGACCAGGTGGCCAAGGTCAAGGAGCACAAGAACGAGCTGCCGCACCTGGCCAAGGTCGTGACCTTCGACGGCAAGACGGACGGCGACTGGGTGATCGGCCTCGACGACCTCGCCAAGCTCGGGGAGGCCTACCTCGCCGAGCACCCGGGCGTGGTCGCGGAGACCGTCAAGGGGATCGCTCCCGACCAGCTTGCGACGCTGATCTACACCTCCGGGACCACCGGTCGCCCCAAGGGCGTGCGGTTGCTGCACCGGGCGTGGGTCTACGAAGGCACCGCGATCCAGGTCCAGAACATCCTCGACGAGAACGACCTGCAGTTCCTGTGGCTGCCGATGGCGCACTCGTTCGGCAAGGTGCTGCTCTCGGCGCAGCTCGCCTGCGGCTTCGCGACCGCGGTGGACGGACGGGTCGAGAAGATCGTGGACAACTGCGCCACGGTGAAGCCGACGTTCATGGGCGCCGCGCCGCGCATCTTCGAGAAGGCGCACGGCCGGATCGTCACCATGCAGGCCGCCGAGGGCGGTGCCAAGGAGAAGATCTTCAAGAAGGCCTTCCAGGTCGGCATCAAGGTCGACAGGCTCAAGCTCGAGGGCAAGTCGGTGCCGGCGCTGCTCAAGCTCCAGCACGGACTGTTCGACAAGCTGGTCTTCAGCAAGGTGCGCGAGCGCTTCGGCGGCCGGGTGCGGTTCTTCATCTCCGGCTCCGCGGCGCTGAACTCCGAGATCGCCGAGTTCTTCCACGCGGCCGGCATCCTCATCCTCGAGGGCTACGGCATGACGGAGAACGCTGCCGGTGCCACGGTCAACCACCCCGACGACTACAAGATCGGCTCCGTCGGTCCGGCGCTCCCGGGCAGCGAGGTGAAGATCGGTGAGAACGACGAGGTGATGCTGCGCGGTCCGCACATCATGGCCGGCTACCACAACCTCCCCGACGAGACCGCCAAGACGCTCACCGAGGACGGGTGGCTGCACACGGGTGACAAGGGCAGCCTGGACGCCGACGGCTTCCTCACCATCACCGGCCGGATCAAGGAGCTGTTCAAGACCTCGGGCGGCAAGTACGTCGCGCCGCCCGCGATCGAGTCGAAGTTCAAGGCCGTCTGCCCCTACGCCAGCCAGTTCATGGTCTTCGGCAGCGAGCGCAACTTCGTCTCCGCGCTGGTGACGCTCGACCCGGACGCGATGGCCGGGTGGGCGGAGGAGAACGGCATGTCCGGGAAGTCCTACACCGAGGTCGTGAACTCCGAGCCGGTCAAGAAGATGGTCGCGGACTACGTCGAGGAGATGAACTCCCACCTCAACCGCTGGGAGACGGTGAAGAAGTGGGAGATCCTCGACCACGACCTGACCATCGAGTCCGGCGAGCTGACCCCGTCGATGAAGGTCAAGCGCAACGTCGTCGAGGCGAACAACAGGGACCTCATCGCCTCCTTCTACGCCTGATCCGACTCGGCAGTTCTGACGGGATTGCCATCTTCGAACAGATGTTCGAAGATGGGGTGTGGCCAGCACCCTCGACACCATCGCCGACCTCCGTGCCCGGATGGGCCGCCTGGAGG
>JBAWHI010000282.1:0-4307 GCA_049593675.1 Nocardioides sp. | reverse complement strand
AGCGACTTCCACATCGCCTCGCCCTTGCCGGGGTGGCGGCCCAGGTCGGGTCGGATGTCGGCGGCGCGGTGGACGGTCGCACCGGCCTCGGTGGCGACGTCGAAGGTCGCGTCGGTGGAGTCGGAGTCGATGACGACGATCTCGTCGAGGAGCGCGGCCGTCCCCATCAGGGCCGCACGGACCCGGGTCACCACGTCGCCGACGGTGGCTGCCTCGTAGCGAGCGGGCACGACCAGGCTGATCGTGGTCTCGCCCTTGAGGGCGAGCAGCTCCTCGAGCGACCAGTCGTCCCAGTGATGGGTGTTGGTCCCCAACCACCCGCCCACGCTCACGACGCCAACACTAGTGTTGCCGCGTGACGCTCAAGCTCGGCCGCCACTCCTTCTCCGACACCGACGCCCTGGTCATGGCCATCGTCAACCGCACCCCGGACTCCTTCTACGACCGGGGTGCGACCTGGCAGGAGGACGCGGCCCTGGAGCGCGTCCGCACGGTCGCCGAGCAGGGCGCCGACATCGTGGACATCGGCGGCATCAAGGCGGCGCCGGGCGTCGAGATCGACGCCGCCGAGGAGAAGGCCCGCGTGGTGGACTTCGTGGCGCAGGTGCGCGACGGCTTCCCGGACCTGGTCATCTCGGTCGACACGTGGCGCGCCGAGGTCGGTCGGGCGGCCTGTGCGGCGGGAGCCGACGTCCTCAACGACGCCTGGGGCGGAGCCGACCCCGAGCTCGTCGACGCCGCCGCCGAGGGCGGGGCCGCCATCGTGTGCACCCACACCGGTGGCGCGACACCGCGCACCCGTCCCTACCGGATCGAGTACGACGACGTGGTCGCCGCGGCGATCGCGGACACCACGGCGTACGCCGAGCGGGCGATCGCCGCGGGCGTGCATCCGGAGGCCGTGCTGATCGATCCGGCGCACGACTTCAACAAGAACACCTTCCACTCCCTCGAGCTCACCCGTCGACTGGGCGAGATGGTGGCGACCGGCTACCCGGTCCTGGTCTCGCTCTCCAACAAGGACTTCGTCGGCGAGACCCTCGACCTCCCGGTCGGTGAGCGGCTCATCGGCACCCTCGCGACCACGGCGATCTCGGCGTACGCCGGAGCCCGGGTGTTTCGCGTGCACGAGGTCACCGAGACCAGGCAGGCCGTCGACATGGCGAACGCCGTCGCCGGGCGCCGCCGGCCGACGAGGGCGATCCGCGGCCTGCAGTAGTGTCACCGATCCGTTCCAGAGAGCACGAGGAGTCCCGATGAGCGACGCCGGCCCGGTGGCCTTCGAGTTCCTCGACGTGCCCGACGACCACTTCGCCGAGCACGAGGAGGTGTTCGGCGAGCTCGCCGCTGAGGTGCGCCGTCTGGTGGAGCTCACCATCCGCTCGGAGGCGGACCCCGCCGACGTCCGAGCCGTCACCGCGCAGCTGCGGGCGGCCAACGACATCCTCGGCGAGCAGGTCCGACCCGGCCCGGCGGGAGTCTCCTTCAACGCGACCGGGCGCTCGTGGAACTGGGGCAACGCGGTCGTGGGTGAGCGCAACGCGATCGCACCGCCGCTGGTGATCGAGCATCCCCGCCCGGGCGAGGCGCGGGCGGAGGTCCACCTGGGGGCGGCCTACGAGGGCCCGCCCGGCATGGTGCACGGCGGCGTCAGCGCGCTGCTGCTCGACCACCTGATGGGTGAGACCGCGAGCAACGGCTTCACCCGGGTCACGATGACCGGCACCCTCACCCTGCGCTACGTCGCGCCCCTGCCGCTCGGCGACCTGGTGCTGGCGGCACGGATCGCGGAGGACGACGGTCGCAAGGTGACCGTGGTGGCCTCGATCGGATCGGCCGAGCAGGTCGCGGTCGAGGCGACCGGGCTGTTCATCGTGCCGTCGTGGGCGGCGAGACCGGACGCCGGGGCCGCGGCCCGGTCCTTGCCGTAGCGGGCCGCCAGGCTAGGCCCCGAACGCCTCCATCCAGGCCTCCGCCTCGGGTGTCGTCCGGCCGTGCTCGCGCGCGACCCGGAACCACCGCTTCGTCGCCCGCAGGAAGGTCGTCGGGTTGTAGACGTCCTCCTCGCGCGACCAGAGGCCGGCACCGCCGTAGGTGAGGATCGTGATGTTGCTGGCGCCGTGCCGCTCGCCGTCGCCGGGATCGGGCAGGTCGTTCCAGACCTCGCAGACGACCCGCTCGCGCTCCTCGTCGACGACGTACCACTCGATCGGGAAGGTCGGCATCGCGCTGCCCGGGAAGGTGGTCATCGTCGCGACGATCCAGCGTCGGATCTGCTCGCGACCGGTGAAGTCGCCGTACGCGTGCTCGCGGTAGGTCGCGTCCTCGGCGAACAGGTCGGCGAACCGGGCCCAGTCGCCACTCGCGGCGATCTCGGCGACCTGGCCCTGGTAGTGGCGGAAGGCGGTCTCGAGCTCCTGGCGGGGATAGCGGCCCATGCCCCGGGACTGTAGGGGGCTTGCGGCGAAAGCGAAACATGTTCTAATTTGGACAGGTGTCCAGTTCGACCGCCGAACGCCTCCGCGAGGCCGGCCGCGAGGAGCTCCGGGCGGTCGGGCACCAGGCCCTGACGATCCGGAACGTCGCGCTGCGCGCCGGCGTCTCGTCGGCGACGGCCTACACCTACCTGGCCTCCAAGGGTCGGCTGTACGCCGAGCTCTTCTGGCGCTTCCTCGTGGAGGACGCCGACCGCGAGCCGCAGGGCGAGGACACGCTGGACCGGGTCCGGTCGGTCACCCGTCACCTCGCGGGCCGGCTCGCGGCGGCCCCCGAGCTGGCGTCCGCCGTCACACCGGCACTCCTCGGGGCCGACCCCGAGGTCGACGACCTGCGCCTGCAGATCGGCGCCGAGCTGGTCCGCCGGTTCCGGGTCGCGCTCGGCGCCGACGCCGACGCCGCGGTCCTCGAGACCCTGACGCTGGCGTTCTCCGGGGCGCTCCTGCAGGCCGGCATGGGCCTGATGACCTACGTCGAGATGGCCGACCGGCTCGACGACGTGGTCGCCGTGATCATGAAGGGCAACGCATGAGCGTGCTGCCGAGCAGTCGGACGGTCCTGGACCCCTACGACTACACGTTCCAGGACGACCCCTACCCGGTCTACGCGTGGCTGCGCGAGCACGAGCCGCTGCATCACAACCCGGAGCTCGACCTGTGGGCGCTGACGAGGCACGAGGACATCGCCGGGGCGCTGCGCTCGGAGGGCACGTACTCCAACTCCTACGGCGTCGCCATCGAGAAGTCGGCCTGGGGGCCGTCGGCCTACAAGGTGATGTCGATCCTCGGGATGGACCCCCCGCGCCAGACCCGGCTGCGCTCGCTCGTCTCCCGCGGGTTCACGCCGCGCCGGGTCCACGACCTGTTCCCGCGTATCACGGAGCTCACCGACCGCTACCTCGCCGAGTGCCTCGAGAGGGGCAGCTTCGACTGGATCGCCGACTTCGCCGGCAAGCTCCCGATGGATGTCATCTCCGAGATGATGGGTGTGCCCGAGGAGGACCGCGCCGAGGTCCGGCGGCAGGCCGACATCGTGGTGCACCGCGAGGATGGGGTGTACGACGTGCCGCCCGCCGGCGCCGAGGCCTCGCTCTGGATGGTCGGCTACTTCATCGACATGGTCGCCCAGCGTCGGCGCCGGTCGACCGACGACCTGACCAGCGCGCTGATCGCGGCCGAGGTCGACGGCGAGCGGCTCACCGACGACGATGTGATCGCCTTCCTCTTCCTGATGGTCGTCGCCGGCAACGAGACGACGACCAAGCTGCTCGGGCATGCGGCCTTCCACCTCACCCGGCACCCGGACCAGCACGAGCTCGTCCTCGGGGGTGCCGGCAACACCGACCTGGTGGCCCCCTGGGTCGAGGAGACCCTGCGCTACGACACCTCGAGCCAGCTGCTGGCCCGCTACCTCCTGCGCGACGTCGAGCTGCACGGCCGGGTCGCTCCGCAGGGGTCCAAGCTGCTGCTCTGCCTCGGCTCGGCCAACCGCGACGAGTCGGTGTTCACCCGGCCGACGGAGTTCGACATCACCCGCGACTCCGATGAGCTGTCCAGGATCCTCTCGTTCGGCGGTGGTCGGCACTTCTGCCTCGGCGCCAACCTGGCCCGACTCGAGGCGCGCGTCGCGCTGACTGCGCTCGTCGAGCGGGTGCGCACCATCGAGGTCGACCACGACGCCTCTCGCCGGGTGCACTCGGTCAACGTCCGCGGCTTCGCGTCCGTCCCGATGCGCGTGGTCGCGCGATGAGCCCGGTGATCTGCTCACCGCTGCGGGTGGGCGGTGGGTTCGGCTCGGGCGGTGGGTTCGGC
>JBAWHI010000281.1:0-13428 GCA_049593675.1 Nocardioides sp. | reverse complement strand
ACCGCCGGCATGAAGATCCCCGAGGGCTACCTCCAGGTGAAGGTCGAGACCGCGGACGGCCTGGTGGACCAGGAGATCCTCTACCCCGCCAACCCGGGCAGCATCTACCACATGACGAAGACCCAGGACCAGCTGCTCTTCGCCTACTACAACAAGAACGACAAGATCCGCGTCACCGATCTCCACCAGGGCATCGTGTGGGGCACGCAGACGGCCGAGACCCGGTTGGACGACCGGCTGGTCAACCGCTTCGACTACGACGGCGACTACGGGACGGTGCTCAACCGGTTCCTGATGCAGGCCGCGATCGACTTCCCGCTGACCGTGCACGGGACCGGTGGGCAGACGCGGGCCTTCATCCACATCCAGGACACCGTCAAGTGCATCCAGCTGGCCCTCGAGAACCCGCCGGAGAGCGGCGACCGGGTGCAGATCTTCAACCAGATGACCGAGACCCACCGGGTCCGGGACCTGGCGCAGATGATCTCGGACCGCACCGGTGTGGAGATCGCCCACCTGCCGAACCCGCGCAACGAGTCCGACGAGAACGAGCTCCACGTCGCCAACGACCGGTTCCTGCACCTCGGGCTCAACCCGATCACCCTGAGCGAGGGGCTGATGGAGGAGGTCGTCGAGGTCACCAAGAAGTACGCCGACCGCTGCGACCAGACCAAGATCCCGTGCGTGTCGGTGTGGAGCAAGGATGCCGCTGCGGCCAAGGCGGAAGCGGCACATACGTGAGCGGTGCGGAAGCGGAGCTGTCCCGGGACGCGCTGAAGCGCTTCTTCCCCGGGCGCCCCCTCCACCGCTACCTCCGGCCGCTGCCGGAGCACGGGGTCTTCTACGTCAAGAACCCCAAGGCCGCGTGCTCCACCCTGATGGTGTGGCTGGACCGGATCCACACCGGCGACCACGGCCGCGATCCCGCCCGGATCCACTCCGATCACGGCCTCCCGAGCATCCAGGACCTCGGGTGGGCCACGGTCTCGGACATGCTCACCGGCTCGGCCTACCGCTTCTCCTTCGTCCGCGATCCGCTGCGTCGACTCGAGTCGGCGTACTGGGACAAGATCGTGCACAACGAGAACTGGGGACCCACCAAGGTGCGCGAGAAGCTGCAGCTCAACGCGGAGCCGGACGCGACGCTGAGCTTCGAGGAGTTCCTCGACGCGGTGGAGCGCCAGGACCCGGTGCGGGAGATGGACCCGCACTGGCGCCCCCAGCACCTCAACCTGATGCACCCGGTCATCACCTACGACCGGATCGGGCGGCTCGAGAGCTTCGACGCCGACCTGGAGCTGGTCCGTCAGGAGGCCGGGCTGCCCCGGGTCCCGCTGCAGGTGCGCAACACCTCGGCGCACCGGTACGCCACCAGCGTCTACGACGGACGGCCCGACCTCGTGTCGCGGGTCGAGGCGCTCTTCGCCACGGACCTCGAGCTGTACGGCTACTGAGATGCCCCGTCGATCCCTGTCCCGTCGATCCCTGTCCTGTCGATCCCGGTCCCGTCGGCTCCTGGCCGCGGCGGGGAGGTGAGCATGGAGCTCACGATCCACGCGGGCATGGGCAAGACCGGCACCTCGTCCATCCAGGCCTTCTGCCGCGAGCACCGCGAGCAGCTGCGCGGCGCCGGACTGCTCTACCCCCGCAGCCCGGGGATCGCCCGCCACGGTCGGCTCGGCATGTTCCTCAAGTCCGACGAGGAGCTCGCGATCGCTCCCAACTGGCAGCGCCTCCAGGCCTCCGACCCGACCACCGACCCGGCCCGCTTCCGTCAGACGTTTCGTCGGCGCCTGCGCACCGAGATCGACGAGGCGGGGCTCGATCGGGTGCTGCTCTCCGACGAGGAGATCTTCGGCATGTCCGACGAGGGGCTTCAGCGGCTCGCCCGCTTCGGGCGGCGGATCTCGAGCCGGCTGCGGATGGTGATCTACCTGCGCCGGCAAGACGACCACCTGGTGAGCCGCTACCAGCAGGGCGTCAAGATCGGGTGGATCGCACGCCTCGACGAGTGGGCCCTCGAGGACATGACCCACCTCTACGACTACGCCACCCGCCTACGCCGGCACGAGGAGCTGGTGGCCCCGGACGAGATCGTGGTCCGGCGCTACGAGAGGGACGGCTTCGTGCGCGGGTCGCTGCACGACGACTTCCTCGACGCGGTGGGAGTGAGCGTCGACCCCGAGGACCGCACCCCCGTCCCCGACCGGAACCTGAGCCTCGACGCGGAGAGCGTGGAGTTCCTCCGGCTGCTCAACGTGCACCGGGTGCGCGCCACGGGGGCCTCGGTCGGACTGATCGACAACCGCGACCTCGTGCGTCGCCTGGCACGCGCATCTACGGGACCGGTGCTCACCTTGTCCCCGACCGTCCTCGACCCGTTCATGGCGTCGTGGCACGAGCCCAACCGCGAGGTGGCGCGCCGCTACTTCGGCACCGCCGAGGGCGATCTCTTCCACGCGGATCGCAAGGCGACCGGGACCACCACTCGGCAGCGTCTCGACCCCGATCGGCTCGACCACTTCCTGGAGGTCGGCGAGATCGCCGAGGAGTGGCACGCACCGCTGCGGCGTCTCGCCGCGGCCGAGGTCACCCGCGACTGACCCGCTCGGGGCCGAGGTCCCTGATCCGGTCGATCGCCAACGCCGGCAGCGATCTCCCCACGGTCGCCGGCCCGACGTCCGGTCCGTCCGACGAGAGATCCCGGCAGCGGGCGAAGTGGATCGTGTCGGCGACGACGAGGTGTCGCCAGCCCGCTGCCATCGACTCGACGGTGAGCTCGCGGTCCGGGGCCGACGGACCGCGCGGCACGTCGTGCGGCAGCTCGAGGAGCGCCTGCCTGGGGGCCAGGCACGGCGCGTCGTAGTAGTCCCGGAAGTAGAGGTAGTGCGGGCTGAACAGGACGGACCGGTGGTCGACGGTCAGCACGACCTCGCGCCGGCCGTCGAACACCACCCCGAGCTCGGGGTGCGCGATGGCCCGCTCCTGCCGCCCGGCAGCGTCGTCGAGGGCCCGGGCCCCGGCGACCAGCCAGTTGCAGCTCACGAGGTCACCTACCTCGAGAAGGCCCACGTAGCGGCCCTGCGTGTCGGGGAGGAGGGCGTGGCGCGCCCCACCGAGGTCGGTCTCGGCGAGCTCGCGCCGGTCCCAGTGGTCGAAGCGGGACTGGCCGAAGTACGAGCGCGTGCCGGGGGTGGGCGCCACCAGGGCGAGGACGCACTCGACGCCCAGCCCGGCGTCTCGGGCTGCGGCCACCGCCCGGTCGGCCGAGCTCATGGTCGGACCGGCGACCGCCGTCTCGTCGCGCGCGATCACCACGAAGGTCAGGTCGTGGCTCATGCCCGGCCCTCCCCTGCGGTCGACGGGCCGAGGAGCAACCGGGCCAGGTGGGCGGCGTACTCCTCCTCGGTGCGGTCGCGCAGCAGTCGCTCCCGCAGCGCGCGGGCCCGGCTGCGGGCCGCCGCAGGGTCGGCCAGCACCTCGCGCAGCGCCGCCGCGTAGGCGGCCGGGTCGTCGAGGTCGCGGACCGGCCACGACTCTTCCGGAACGAGCACCTCGCCCGTCCCGCCGACCAGGCTGCCCACGACGGGCACACCGGTCATCCCCACCTCGAGCAGCTGGCTGGGCACGCCGTCCCAGGCCGAGGTGTAGAGCCAGGCGTCGGCCTCGTCGAGGCGCACCTCCGAGAGGTGACCGTAGCGACCTTCGAGGTGCAGGTTGTCGGGCGCCGTGCGCGCCGCCGCCCGCTGCAGGACCGCCTCCCCCCAGACCCGGAAGTCGACGTCGGGCATGAGCGTCGCCACCGCGAGCACGAGGTCCAGGCGCTTCTGCCGGTCGAACCGCCCGGCCCAGAACACCTGGGGCCGGCGCTCCGGCGACGGCGGTGGCACCGCAGCAACCGGGATCTCACCGTCGACCGGCGCCTGCAGCACGTGGAGACGCTCGGCTCCCGCGCCCTCCCCCAGCTGGTGCCGCTCACGCAGCCAGTCGGCCAGGTAGTAGCTGTCGGTGAGCACCCCCTCGACCAGGTCGAAGCAGCGGTAGACGAAGCGCAACGGGAGTCCGACCCAGTTGCCGAGGGCGAGCCGCTCGTTGCAGAACAGCATCAGGAAGATCCGCTCGGAGGCGACGAGCGCAGGACCGTGGCTCGCCATCGCGTCGTAGAGCAGGCGCGAGTTCACGTTGACCACGGCGTCGCCGCCCAGCGACCGGATGAGCTCGACGAGCACCCGCTGGGCGGCCTCGGGGTCCAGATCGGCGACCTGCGCAGCCAGGTCCACCTCCCGAACCCCCTCGGGGAAGCGGCCGGGCGGGGCCGCGCCACCGGCGTCGGTGTAGACGACGACGATGTCCCGGGCGGAGAGGTGCGTGCGGGTGAGCGCGTGCGCGATGTGGCCCTCCGCGCGACGTCCCCCGCCCCACCGGGGCTCGCCCAGCACGAGCACCAGCCGGGCCCGCTCGAAGCCGGCCGCCTCGTGCGTGGCATGGATCGCGACGACCTGGTCGACCGTGCCCGGCCGGTCGAGCGGCGGGAGGAGCGGGCGCACGATCTCGGGCCAGACCTCCCCGACCAGCGGCTCCACCTCGGCGGCGTCGGCCAGCATCTCCCCCAGCGTGCCGGTGAGAAGTCGCTGCTCGAGGTCGGTGCGGGTCCGCGCCAGCAGGTCCGCGAGCTCCGCCGGCGCCAGACCCAGCAGGCCGGCCATGTCCTCGAGGCCGGGGGCCGGGTCCGCCAGCTCGGTCCGCCCGTTCTCCAGCCACGTGACGTACGGGCTGCGCGGGCCTCGGACCCGATCCGGGTGCCGGGCCAGGTAGGCCGCCATGTCGAAGTTGATCTCCGGGCTCGCCTTCGCGTCGGCCCCGTTGCGGAGGAAGGCCGCCAGGGGGTCGACGCCGTCGGCTTCGATCAGGTGCCGTGCCTGGAGCATGAAGTGGGGCAGGTCGAAGGACCCGTAGGCCAGGTCGTAGTCCGGGTCGAGGCCCGCCGGGAGCAGCTCCCCGCGGGTCCGGGTCACGGCCTCGTCGAAGAACGGACCGACGTGCGTGACCTGGTGCTCACGCTCGCGAGGCAGCCCCGCGGGAGCTTCGGGAGCTCCTGCAGCATCGGCCGCTGCCTCTCCTGGGGCATCGACCTCCGCAGCCCCGTGCCGCCGCCGGAACCATGCGCCTGCGCGTCTCGACACCCGCCGTCCTCCCGGATCAGGGACCGGGCTTGACGGCGATGCGACCGGAGCCGAGAGGGGCGAGCAGCAGGGGCGTTCCCAGGCCGGCGATGAACTCGTCGGCCGCCTTGCGAGCCCCCTCCCAGTCCCCGTAGTCGTCGAGGATCAGCACGCCCCCGGGCGAGAGCCGACGGTAGAGGTGCTCCAGCTCGTGGCGCGTCGACTCGTACCAATCGGTGTCCAGCCGCAGCAGGGCGATCTGCTCGGGAGCCTGGTCGGGGATCGTGTCCTCGACCATCCCGACGTGGAAGTGCACACCGTCCTCGGGGTACGCCACCTCGCTCATGGCCTCGCGGACGTCGTCGAGTCCCGCGATCGCCCACACGCGGTGGTCCTTGTCGTGGCGAGCCAGCAGCTCCTCGGCCGTCACGTCTCCGCGCCGATCGTCGTCGGTCGGGGGCGGCATGCCCTCGAAGGTGTCGAACAGGTGCAGGTTGCGCCCGGTGTCGCCCTGCTCGATCAGGGTCAGGGCGACCGCCTGCATGCTGCCGCCGCGCCAGACGCCGCACTCCACCACGTCACCCGGGATGCTGTTGCGGGCGAGGTACCGGGTGGCCTCGATCAGTCCGAAGAGCTTGCGGTGGTCGGTCATCGTCCGATCACCCACCCGCCGGATGATCGCGCTCGTCGCCTCGCCGTAGGAGTCCGGCAGCGCGGTGGCCCGCTCGGCTCGCTTGCGAGCCCGTCGCGCCGTCTTCTCGGCCTCGCGCAGCTGCTCGCGCGACTGCTTGAGCGACGTCCGGGCCTCGACCAGCTTCGCCTCGGTGCGCTCGAGCCGCTCGCGGAGCTGATCAGCGCGCGGTCCGCCGCCCCCTCGGCGCGATCCGTCGGGCGTCGACGGACGCTGGAGCTCGTAGCCCGTCACGCGGCGCATCGCGCCATTGACCTTTTGCTTCCACATTGGCGCAAACTCTAGGACACGAGTCCGGGCGCCCGACGTTGCGTCACGCCGCGTCACCTACCGGGAGGGCTGCGTCACCTACCGGGAGGCGCGCGACTCGAACCACTCCCAGGTGCGGCGCAGGCCGTCCTCGAGCGGCGTGACCG
The DNA here is from genome assembly GCA_049593675.1 of Nocardioides sp. GTDB lineage: Bacteria > Actinomycetota > Actinomycetes > Propionibacteriales > Nocardioidaceae > Nocardioides. Next base: position 7,159 of record JBAWHI010000281.1, on the reverse strand, counting down.
GCGCGAAGCCCAGCTCGGCGCGCGCCTTGTCGATCTCGCACCAGGTCCGGATCACCTCACCGGCACGGAAGTCCTCGTGGACCACGTCGAGCTCTCGACCGGTGACGGTCCGCATCACGTCGAGCAGCTCGCTGACGGTCGTGGGGGCACCGCTGCCGAGCTGATAGGCGCCGACGGCGTCGCTGTCGAGCGCCGAGCGGATGCCCGCGACCAGGTCCTCGACGTACAGGAAGTCACGCGCCTGGCTGCCGTCGCCGTACACGACCAGCGGCTCACCGGCCAGCATCCGCTTGTAGAAGTGGGCGACCACGGACCCCTTGTGCTGCGAGCGCGGCCCATAGATGTTGGAGAAGCGCAGCGCGCAGCCCTGCAGGCCGTAGGCGGCGGAGTAGGCCGAGAGGTAGCCCTCCAGCATCAGCTTGGACGCGCCGTACGGCGACGTCGGCTGCGCGGCCATCCGCTCGTGCACCGGCGGCGGCACGTCTCCGACGATCGCGCCACCGGTGGACGCGGCGACGATCCGGCCGATCTCCAGCTCGCGACAGAGCTCGAGGAGGTTGAACGTCCCGACCACGTTGTTGTCGAAGTTGTGGGCCGGGTTCTGCATGCTCTCCACGACACGGGTGTCGGCGGCGAGATGGATCACGGCGTCCTGGCCCACGAGCGCCCCGCGGAGCTGATCGCGCTCGCGCAGGTCGCCGGGGATGAAGCGGACCCCGTCCGCCGGGAGCGCGGAGCGATCGCCGAGCGACTCGTTGTCGATGACCGAGACCTCGATGTCTCCGGCCGAGAGCAGGTGGTCGACCAGATGCCGACCGATGAATCCGGCGCCACCGGTGACCAGGACCTTTCGCATGTCGGCAGCCAATCACACCCACCCGCCGGGACACCGACGAGCACCCTACGATCGGGCTATGACCTCGTGGGGACGACTCCGTCGGCGGGCATCGAAGATCAGCGTGGTGGTCCCGGTCTACGACGTCGAGGCCTACCTCCCCGAGGCCGTGGACAGCGTGCTGGCCCAGAGCCACCGCGAGCTCGACGTGGTGCTGGTCGACGACGGCTCGACGGACGGGTCCGGTGCGATCGCGGACGAGTACGCCGCCCGCGACCCTCGGGTCCGCGTGGTGCACACCGAGAACCGCGGCCTCGGGGCCGCCCGCAACGAGGGCCTGCGACACATCCGGGGCGACGTGGTCGCCTTCGCCGACTCCGACGACGTCGTGCCGCCGGATGCCTACGCCACCCTGCTGGAGCACCAGCGGAGCACCGGCGCGGAGCTCGTCACCGGCTCGGTCGCGCGCTGGGAGGACGGCGCCCTCACGGAGCTGCCGTGGATGCGGCGGCTGCACCGGGAACGCCGGGCGGTCCCGCTGGAGGAGCACCCGGAGATCCTCGGCGACGTCTTCGCCTGGAACAAGCTCTATCGCCGTGACTTCTGGGAGGGCGCCGGGCTGACCTGGCCCGAGGGCGTGCGCTACGAGGACCAGCCGACCACGACCCGTGCCTACGCCGCCGCTCGCCTCATCGGCGTGCTCCCCGACGTCGTCTACCACTGGCGGATCCGCCACGACGGCTCCTCGATCACCCAGCAGCGCTCGTCGCTCGAGGACCTGCGGGACCGGTGGACGACCAAGCGGATGGCGCTGGCGACCATCGACGACCTCGGCTCCGAGCCGGTGCGGCAGGTCTTCGTCGACCGGGTGCTCGCGGGCGACCTGCACCGCTACTTCATCGAGATCCCCGGCTGCCCGGACGACTGGTGGGACCTGCTGGTCGCCGGCGTCCGCGACCTGTGGGGCGACCGGTCCCTGGTGCACTCCGGACTCCCGCCGGTGCACCGGCTCACGGGCTGGCTGGTCGAGCAGGGCCGGCGCGAGGACGCCGCCGCCGTGATGGAGCACCTGGCGCGGGTCGGTGGCCCGCTCCCCCAGGTCGCGTCGCCGCAGGGTCCGCGCATCGACGTACCGGTGATCGACCTCGACACCGTCGACCCGGCGGCGGTGACGCTGCGCGACTTCGAGGTCCGACGGTAGCGTCGGCCCCGTGACTGCACCCGTGGACGCCCTCGCCACCGGGACTCCGCGCTGCTACATCGACAACGACTGGATCTGCGCGCAGTACTGGAGCGACTACCGGCCCGAGCTGGTCGACGCCACGATCGAGCACCTCTGGATCACGGTGATCTCGGTGCTGGCGGGCTTCCTCGTGGCGGTCCCGCTGGCGCTGCTGGCCCGGCGCAGCTCCGGCTTCGAGAGCGCGGTGATCGGCGGGACGACGATCCTCTACACGATCCCGTCGCTGGCGCTGTTCTCCCTGCTGCTGCCGTTCACCGGGCTGTCGCCGACGACCGTGGTGATCGGGCTCGCGCTCTACTCGCTGACGATCCTGGTGCGCAACGTGCTCGCCGGGTTGCGGGGTGTCGACGACGCCGTGGTCGAGTCCGCGCGGGGGGTCGGCTACTCCGCCGTGGGGCTGCTGCTCAAGGTGGAGGTCCCCCTCGCGCTCCCGGTGATCATGGCCGGGCTGCGCATCGCCACGGTGTCGACCGTCGCGCTGGTCACCATCGGGTCGATCGTCTCCTACGGCGGGCTCGGCAACCTGCTGCTGCTCGCGGTCGGCAACCAGTTCAAGGCGCAGATCTTCGCGGCCAGCGTGCTCTGCGTGGTGCTTGCCGTCGTGCTCGACCTGCTGCTCGTCATCGTCCAACGCCTGCTGACCCCCTGGACCCGCCATGCTCGCTGACGTCCTCTCCTACCTGACCGACGGCGACAACTGGTCGGGCACCAACGGCATCGCGACGCTGCTGGTCCAGCAGCTCCTGCTCACCGTCACCGCGATGGTGCTCGCCGTCGTCCTGGGCCTGCCCCTCGCGCTCTTCCTCGGCCACCGCCACCGCGGCGGTGTGCTCGCGGTCAACGTGTCCAACGTCGGGCGCGCCGTACCCGTCTTCGCGGTGCTGCTGGTGCTCGCCCTCGGACCCGTCGGGTCGGAGCAGTTCGGCCCCTACGGCCGAGCCGGGCTCGCGACCCTGATCGCGCTGGTGCTCTTTGCCCTCCCGCCGGTGATCACCAACGCCTACGTCGGTGTCATCGAGGTCGACCAGGGGGTGGTCGAGGCGGCGCGCGGGATGGGGATGGCCGAGCGGCAGGTGTTCCGCTCGGTCGAGCTCCCGCTGGCGATGCCGGTGATCCTGACCGGCATCCGCCTCGCACTCGTCCAGGTCTGGGCGACCGCCACCATCGCCGCGCTCGTCGCCGGGCCCGGACTGGGCCGGATCATCACGCGCGGCTTCGCCAACCACCGCACCTACGAGGTCGTCGCCGGCGCGCTCCTCGTCGCCGTCGGCGCGCTGCTGCTGGAGGGGCTCTCGGTCCTGGGAGAGCGCTACGGCGACCCGATGCGACGCGCCCGCCGGCAGTCCGCCGACACGGGCTCCGGGCCCGCTCCCGAGGCCGGCTCCGGGGCCGGCTCGGGGGCCGCTCCCGGGACCGTCACGCAATCGTCACCGACGACGGTAGGTGGGCCGGGTTAGGGTCGACCAGCGGGTGCCTGCCGGTGCCCATCGGACACGCGCGGGGAGACCCGCGGGACACAGAAGGTGGTAGCACCCCATGCGCATCACTCGCGTGCTCAGCCTGGCTGCGGCCAGCGCGCTCCTGCTCACGACCACGGCCTGCGGGGGCGGCGACTCCCTCGAGGACGAGGGCTCGGACCCGGCCGGCAGCGGCAGCGCGGACAAGGGCTCGGCCGTCGTCGGCGGCCAGAACTTCACCGAGAGCCAGGTGATGGTCGCGATCTACCAGGCGCTGCTGGAGGAGGCGGGCTACACGGTGACGACCAAGCTGGTCACCACCCGTGACGTCTACCTGCCCGAGCTGAGCTCCGGCAAGGTCGACATCGTCCCGGACTACCTCGCCGGGCTCACGGACTTCCTCAACACCGAGGAGAACGGCCCCGACGCCAAGCCCGTGTCGAGCAACGATCCCGAGGAGACCCTCTCGGCGCTCGAGCCGCTCGCCGAGGCGAAGGGGATCGCGATCCTGCCCCCGTCGGACGCCACCGACCAGAACGCCTTCTTCGTCAGCGAGGACTTCGCCGACGAGAACGACCTCGAGACGCTCTCGGACCTCGGCGAGCTCGGCGAGCCGATCAAGCTCGGCGCCCCGCCGGACTGCGAGGGTCGTGCCGACTGCGAGGGCGGCCTGACCAAGGTCTACGGCATCGACATCACCGAGATCGTGCCACTCGACTTCGGCAGCGCGCAGGTCAAGGACGCCGTCTCCAGCGACGAGGTGCAGCTCGGTGAGACCGGCACGACCGATGGCACGCTCGCGGACCTCGGCCTGGTGCTCCTCGAGGACGACCAGGGCATCCAGCCCGCACAGAACCTCACCCCGGCGGTCAACAGCGACTTCCTCGCCGACGACCCCGAGCTCGAGGACCTGTTCAACGAGCTGTCCGAGGCGCTCACCACCGAGGACCTCGCCAGCATGAACGCCCAGGTCGACCTCGAGCGGATGAAGGCCGAGGACGTCGCGCAGGCGTTCCTGGAGGAGAAGGGGCTGCTCTGAGCACCGACTCGATGATCCGGCTCTCGGGAGTCGGGAAGACCTACGACGACGGCACCGTCGCCGTGCAGCAGCTCGACCTCGACGTACGTCGGGGCGAGCTCGTCTGCCTCGTCGGCCCGTCCGGCTGCGGCAAGTCCACGACGCTGCGGATGATCAACCGGATGATCGAGCCGACCACCGGCTCGATCGAGATCGACGGTGCCGACGTCACCCTCCAGGACCCGGTGCGACTGCGCCGCGGGATCGGCTACGTGATCCAGCAGGTCGGGCTCTTCCCGCACCAGAAGATCGTCGCCAACGTGATGACGGTCCCGCTGCTGCACGGCGAGTCGAAGTCGACGGCCCGTGAGCGCGCCCTCGAGCTCCTGGAGCTGGTCGGGCTCGACCCGGCGACCTACGCCGACCGCTATCCGCACCAGCTCTCCGGCGGTCAGCAGCAGCGCGTCGGGGTCGCCCGCGCGCTCGCGGCCAACCCGCCGGTGCTGCTGATGGACGAGCCGTTCGGTGCGGTCGACCCCCTGGTGCGGCTGCGGCTCCAGGACGAGTTCCTGCGGCTGCAGGACGAGCTCGGCGTGACGGTCGTCTTCGTCACCCACGACATCGACGAGGCGGTCCGGCTCGGCGACCGGGTCGCGGTGTTCGCGACGGGCGGCCGGCTGGCCCAGTACGACACGCCGGCCCGGCTGCTCGGGCGCCCCTCCGACGAGTTCGTCGCGGACTTCGTCGGGTCCACGACCGGCCTGCGTCGACTCCAGGTGATCCCACTCGACCGGGCCCATGTCGAGCCGCTCGACGGGGTCCGCACGGGCGACCTCGGCGCCGCCATCGACCTCGACACCACGCTGGGCGAGGCGCTCTCCGCGCTGATGCGCGACGACCGCCCGATGGTGGGCGTCAAGCAGGGCGCTCAGTTCGTCGGCGTGCTGACGCCCAACGGCGTGCACCGCGCGCTGCGCGCCGCACTGGCCGACATGGCCGACCCGGTCGGCTAGCCCTCAGTCGACCGGCACGTCGCGGTGCCAGGACTCGGTGACGTACTTCGTCACCCAGTCCATCGAGGTGTAGAGGCCGGCCGCCCCGGTGGGCGAGTCGGCGTCGACCTCGAGCCCGACCCGGTCCCGGTCGCGCTGGGCGGCGTCGGCGATGATCGTGCGCAGCAGCCCCTTGGCGACGCCCCGGCCCCGGGCGGCCTCGAGCACCCCCAGGTAGGACACGTAGGAGCCGTCCGGCCCCGAGGAGCTCTCTGAGACGGTGCCGATCAGCGCACCGACCGGCTGCGGGTCGCCGTCGCCGTCGACGAGCTCGGCCAGCCACCAGTGGTCCCAGCGGTGACCGGGGTCCTCCCGGAGCCGGAACAAGAACTCCTCGAAGGTCTCCTCGCTGGAGTTGAAGTGGTCGACGAAGGCCCCCTCGAGCACCTCGTGCACCTCGCGCAGGTCGCTCTCGTCGGGCATCCCCCCGGCGGCGCGACGCACCAACCGGAAGACCACTCCGCGGTCCTCCCAGTGCGCCGGGTCCGGGACCAGAGCCTCCTCGCTGGGGGTGACCGGCCGGGTCATCTGCCACCAGGTCCGGACCCGCTCGAAGCCGGCGCCGGTGAGCCACTCGGCCTGGCGCTCGTCGTCCTGGAAGGCGCCGGTGTCGATCTGCTGGGTCGGCAGGCCGCGAGCGGCGCCGACGGCGCGCGCCTGGCCCTCCGCCCACGCGAAAAGCGCATCGGAGCAGGCGTCCCCTGCCGGCGTCGGGAGGTCGCGCCGCACGACGTGCACGAACAGCATCCGCCCGACCGAGCGGTCGTGGACACTGCCCCAGGCCTGGATCTCGCCGTCGGCGTCGCGGACCACGACGTTCTCACGCATCCGCAGGCCGGTCTCGGAGACCTCGACCAGCACGTCGTCCACGCCCGAGGCCGCCCAGCCGCGACCGTGGCGCTCGTGGGCGCGCAGGAGGTGCGTCAGCCGCGCGACGTCGAAGCGATCAGCGGGATCGGGGGTCCCGACCGTCCAGCCGTCGGGGAGTGCCGGCCGCTCGATCAGCTGTTCGGGGTCGCTCTCAAACCGGTTCTCGTCGGGGATCACGACACCATTGTCTCGTACGCGCTCCCCGAGGGGCGCTGGGGGAGGATCAGGCGTGCCGGCGCTGGGCCACCTCGGCCTCGCGCCACGCCGCCGTGACGGATGCGAGCTCGGCACGCACGGCGTCGAGCTCGTGCTCCAGCTCGGCGACCCGCACGATCGCGTCCGCGGCGCGCTCCTCGGCGGCTGCCCGGCTCTGCTCGAGGCGTACGGCGGTGTCGCGGCCGTCGCGCTCGGCGGCGTCGGCACGACGCGCCTCGGCGTTGAGCTTGCGGGTGGCGTCCGCGGCGCGCTTCTGCGCACCGGTGAGGGCGTCCTCGAGCTCGTGGATCGACTGCTCGTGGCGGGCGATGCGGGTGTGCATCGACTCGGCGAACGCCGCGTTCTCGGCGGTGCGGGCCGCGGTGATCTCGCGGTAGGCCTGCGCCTGCTCCGCCCGGTCGCGGGCCGCCTCGCGGCGGGTGGCGGCGAGCTCGGCGTGCGTGATGCGGGTGGCAGCGGCGCCGAGGA
>JBAWHI010000280.1:0-9941 GCA_049593675.1 Nocardioides sp. | reverse complement strand
CACCGGTCCGCAACGCGCCAGGAGTCAGTCATGAAGGCAGCCGTCGTCACCAGCTTCACCGAGCCGCTCGAGATCCAGGAGCGGCCGGTGCCCGAGCCCGGACCCGGTCAGGTGCTGGTCCGGATCGAGGCGTGCGGCTTGTGCCACACCGACATCCACGCCGCCCACGGCGACTGGCCGGTCAAGCCCGCACCGCCGTTCGTCCCGGGTCACGAGGGGGTGGGCCTGGTCGAGGCGCTCGGCTCGGGAGTCACCCAGCGTGCGATCGGCGACCGGGTGGCTCTCCCCTGGCTGGGCCGGGCATGTGGACACTGCGACCACTGCATCTCCGGGTGGGAGACGCTCTGCGAGAGCCAGGAGAACACCGGCTACTCGATCGACGGGAGCTTCGCCGAGTACGCCGTGGCGGACGCCGCCTACGTCGTGCCCGTCCCTGCCGGGGTGAGCCCGCACGACGCGGCGCCGCTGACCTGCGCCGGCGTCACGACGTACAAGGCGGTCAAGGTCGCCCGGATCCGCCCGGCCGAGCGGGTCGCGATCTACGGTATCGGCGGACTCGGCCACCTGGCGGTGCAGTACGCCCGGCTGGTCGGGGGCACCGTCATCGCTGTCGATGTCGACGACGCCAAGCTCGAGCTGGCCCGCGAGCTCGGCGCCGACCACGTGATCAACGCGGGGACCACCGACCCCGTGGCGGCCATCGAGGCGCTCGGCGGCGCCGACGTCGCGATCGTCCTGGCCGTCATCCCGTCCGTCTTCGAGGGCGCCCTGGCCTCGCTCCGGCGCGGGGGCAGACTCGTCTGCGTGGGGCTGCCGCCCGAGACCGAGGGGCCGATGAGCCTGCCGATCTTCTCGACGGTGCTCAAGGGCATCTCCGTGATCGGGTCGATCGTGGGGACGCGGCAGGACCTCGCCGAGGTCTTCGACCTGCACGCCCGCGGCCGCACCCGGGTCGCTGCCGAGACGCGCAAGCTCGACGAGGTCAACGACGCCATCGACGAGGTGCTGCACGGCCGGGCCACCGCACGCATCGTCTTCGAGCTCTGAGGTGGAGATCATGGATGCCTGTGCAGCAGCCCCGGTCGCGGTGGCCGTCCTCGATGCCGACGTCGACAGCTCGCTGCGCTTCGCCGCCCGGGAGGCGCTCCTGCGCGGCTGTTCGATCCAGGTCGTCGGGCCCGGCTCACCGACCCGCCGCGACCTCGTCCCAGGCGTCCTGAGCCGCGGTCGGCAGGTGGCCGAGGTCCTGACAGGTCCGGGAGTGCCGGTGCAGGTCCACCCCCTGCCGGTCGAGGAGGCACGCGACGTCGGGAAGCAGCTCGGCGCCGTGGAGGCGGTGCTCGCGGCCTGTCCCGACGCCGGGCTGGTCGTGATCCACCGCTCCTACTCGCTCTATCTGCTGCGGGCGCTGTCCTACGGCCAGGTGGGTGGGCGAGCGAGGGTCCCCGTCGCCTGCGTCCCGCCCGACTGGTCACCCGAGCCGGACGACTCGCGCCCCGTGGTGGTGGCGCTGCGCGACGTCTTCCACCCGAGCGATGCTGCCCTGCTGGCCGGCCTGGAGCAGGCCCGCGCCCACCGCACCTGGCTCCGGGTGGTGCACGCGTGGAACCCGACGATCCGGCTCGACCCGGAGGAGCACCGGTCGCTGGCCTCGCTGTGGACCCGGGAGCTGGACCACCGGATCCGCAGCCGGCTCGAGGAGCTGACCGAGGACGTCCCGTTCGTCATCGACGTCCGTGAGGGGGTCGCCGCGGACGTCGTCCTCGAGGCGGCTGCCGGTGCGCAGCTCCTGCTCCTCAGCAGACGCTCGACACCTGGACGCGTCGGCTCGGTGGGGCGAACCACCCGCACCGCGGTGCGCGAGAGCCCCTGCCCCGTGATCCTCGTCCCGTCAGGCGCGGCGCGGCCCGCTTCGGCCAGCGCCACCGATCGGGACCCGCTGCACCGGTCCGAGCCGCTCCCCTCGGTCTGAGGGCGCCTCGCCGGCGGGTGGCCGTCAGCCGTGGCCGACCGGCTCGGGGACGACGGCGACGGTGCTGGCCGAGCGTGCGACCACCGCAGTGGCGATCGACCCCGTGAGGACCCGGCCGATCGAGGCCATCGGGTGTCGGCCGACCACGACCAGGTCCCAGGCCTGACCTCGCGGGCTCAGCGCCTCGTCGACCAGTCCGTGCTCGAGACTGAGCGTCACCTGGACGTCCGGGTACACCTCGGCCAGGCCGGCGACCGACGCCGCCAGGGAGGCGTGCAGCTCCTCGAGCTCCGGGACCTCGACGGGCTCCCCCCGCGACTCCCGGTAGTCGGCGACCGCGGCCACGGCGTCCCAGAAGCAGTGCCGGACCGTGAGCGGCAGGTCTCTGAGATCGGCGATCCGGTAGGCGAACTCCAGCACCGGGACCGACTCGGGGGTGCTGTCGGCGCCCACCATCACACCCGGCACCGCCTGCGCTCCCTCCGACGGCCGACACACGACCACCGGACAGCCGGCGTGCGCGCTCACAGCGGTGCTGACCGAGCCGAGCAGGATGCTGCGCACCGTGCCGCGGCCACGTGAGCCCAGCACCAGCAACCGCGCCCGCGACGCGAGGTCGAGCAGCACGCGTCGGGGGTCCCCTGGGTCTGCGAAGCCGCGGACGTCGAGATCCGGATGCGCCAGGGTCACCGCCGCAACGGTCCGCTCGACGACCGGACCGGCGTCCTCCCCGCACGACACCACGACCAGGCGACGCCCCTCCAGGGCCGCCTGCTCACCCGCCCAGCGGACGGCACGCTCGGCGTGCGCCGACCCGTCGGTCGCGACCACCACGCTGTCGGGCGCCACCGCCTCGCTCATGGGTCGAGCCTCACCGATCGCGGCGCCGGCGCAGCGGCCTCCAGCGGGTCCCGGTCCGCGGAGCCGACGGTGAGCTGCGGCGGGACCACCCGGACCGGGCAGTGCGCGGCGCGGATCACCGATCGCGCCGTACCACCGAGCTGGACGGCCGCCGGCATCCCATGCGCACGCCGCACGAGAACCAGCAGGTCGGCCTCGGCCGAGGCCGTTATCAGCGCCGGCACCGGATGCTCGTGGACCGACCGGATCTCGACCTCGACCTCGGGGTAGGTGGCCCGCCACGCCTGCAGATGCGGCTCGAGATCGGCAGCGGTCCTCCGCGCCCACTCGGCGTGTGCGACGCGGCCCTGCACCCGGTCGTCGTACTCGGTCGGGAGCGACCAGGCATGGAGCAGCACGACCCTCGACCCACGCTCGGCCGCGACGGCGAGCGCGTCGCCGAGCAGGGCGTCGAGGTGCGCCGTCGACTTCACGCCGACCAGGACCGTGCCGCGCTCGGCAGGCTCCCACCCGGCGGGCACCGCCACGGTCGGCACGGCGGCGCGGGCGGCCACACCTGTGGACGTGTTCCCGCGCAGGAGGCGCTCCAGCAACGGACGCTCGTCGCGTCCGACCACCAGCTGGTCGGCATGCTCGGCAGCTCGGGCGAGCTCGACGGAGCGACCGCCGTGGTGGAGCCACACCTCGACGGGGACGTCGGGTGCGGCCGCGTGGGCCTGCGCCTGCGCCTCGGCCAGGATCGCTGCCCCGATCTCGGCGAGGTCGTCGCGCAGGACCGGCATCACGGGCGAGACCGGGAGGTTGTCGGGCACGACATGGACCAGACGGAGCCGGGCGCCGCGTCGGGCGGCCTCAGTCAGGCCGTAGCGCAGCGCGGCGGCGGTCGCCTCCGATCCGTCGACACCGACGACCACCGGTCGGGGTTGCACGTCCATGGCAGCTGCCTCCTGACCGAGAGCGGGCACGCTCTGTCAGATCCATGCTCGGGCGTCCCAGCCCAGAGGACAAGAGGACTCGGCCCGGTCCCCCAGGGCCCTTCGGCCCCTGCCCCCGAGGGGACGCGCGGACCGGTCAGAGGTGGTCACGCAACCAGGTCTGCGTGCCCGGCGGAAGACCCTTGAGCTTCGGAAGTTCCCGGAGTGGGGCGACGATGAGGCCGGCCTGCTCGGGAAGCGACCACTTCAAGTTGTGGTAGACCACCGACAGCGTGTGGTCGCTGAGGACCAGCACGAGGTCCGGACCCACCGGGCGCAGCTCCTCCCACGGCCCGGAGGTCTCGGGGTCGACCGGCGTCGTGGCCCAGGCCAGGAAGACGCTCACCGGTCCGGATCGGCACCGAGCCGTCGCAGGCCGCACACCGCCGGCCCGTCGAGCACGGCGCCGTCGGCGTCGAAGCGGGAACCGTGCAGCGGGCAGTCCCAGCTCCGCTCCGCGTCGTTCCACGTGACCACGCCGCCCAGGTGCGTGCAGACGCCGGACAGTCGCTGCCCGGCCCCTTGCCCGGGGTTCGCGGACGGGGGGCCGACCCGGTCGTAGCGCACCTGGCCGTCGTCCGTCCTCTCCCGTCCGAGCCGACCCAGGGGCTCCAGCCAGCCGCGGGCCATCGCGAGACCGACCTCCACATTCGTCTTGAGCCCCGAGGGGAGGCCACGGAGCTCGTGCGGGTCCCAGGTCGAGAACACCTCGGCACCCGCGGAGCGACCGCCGAGGATCCGGGCCGAGAGTGCGAGCGCGGCCGCGACGCCGTTCGTCATGCCCCACTTCGCGTAGCCCCCGGCCACGAGCAGGTGCTCCGCGCCCGGGAGGATCGGACCGGCGTACGGCAGCTCGTGATGCGGGACGTAGTCCTGGGCCGACCAGGCATGGGTCTCGCGGACTCCCGGGAAGTGCTCGGCGGTCCAGCTCCGGAGCTCATCGAGGTGGGCGCTGGTGGGGACGGATCGACCCGTCGTGTGACCGGCTCCCCCGACCAGCAGCAGCCGGTGACCCTCGGCGTCGCGCGCGTCTCGCAACGATCGCGACGGCCGGTCCGCCGAGAGGTACATCGCACCGAGATCCGGAAGGTCGGACCGGAAGGCGACGAGGTAGGAACGGGCCGGAGTCATCCGGGCGAAGAAGCCGCCGCGATCCAGGATCGGCATGTTGGTGGCGACCACGACATGGTCCGCGACGACCTCCTGAGCCGCGGTCGAGACCCGCACCGGACCGGACCCGCGCACCCGCAGCACCCGCTCCTGCTCGGCCACCACCACGCCGTGGCGCGCACACTCGGCCGCAAGGGCCCGGAGCAGCTCCACCGGGTCGAGCTGAACCTGGCCGTCGAGTCGCACCGCGCCCAGCGTCGGGAACGGCAGGTCGACCTCGTCGCACGTCGACACGTCCAGCCCGGCCGCGCGCGCGACGTCGTACTCGCGGCGCACCGCTCGGACGCCGGCGCGTCCGTGGGCGAAGGTGTAGGACGGGCACCGGGTCAGCCCGACCCCCTGCTCCTCACAGAACTGCTCGACCCAGGCGAGCGCCTCGCGGTTCGCGGCGACGTACTGCTCGACCACGTGGGTGGGATGCCGTCGCCCGATCTGGGAGAGCCGGGTGCCCTGCAGCAGGCTGAGCTTGGCGGTGCTCCGGCCCGTCGTCCCCTCCCCCACCCGCGCGGCCTCGAGCACCAGCACCCGCTGCCCGGCCCGGCCGAGCAGCAGGGCCGTCGTCAGGCCCGTGAGCCCTCCTCCGACGACCGCGACGTCCCACGGACCGTCGAGATCGACGGCCTCCGCGGGCTCGGGGCTGGTCCGGTCCTGCCACACCGACGGCAACGTCATGGCACACACTCCTCGTCTCCCCAGGGGCGTACCCCGAGGGCCACAAGTCATGCCGAGCGTGGTCCAGCATGCGGCCGAGGACGCACCGCTCGCTGCCCGATCGGCGACGAGTCTGCCCGACACCGACCGGAGGTCAGTCGAGCTCGACCAGCACCTCGTCGAGCGCCTTGCGGTGCAGATCGGGCACTTCGGCGCCGGGAGCCGGATACCCGATCGGCAGCATCACGAACGGCCGCTCGTTGGCCGGACGGCCGAGCACCTCGGTGAGGAACCGCATCGGCGACGGCGTGTGGGTCAGCGTCGCGAGCCCGGCAGCGTGCAGGCAGGAGATCAGCATCCCGACCGCGATGCCGACCGACTCGGTGGCGTAGTAGGGCTTCGGCTCCTGCTCGCTGGCGTGGACGGTGAAGACGACCAGCAGCACGGGCGCCTCCTCCAGGAAGGGCTTCTCCCAGGTCGTGCCGATCGGTGCGAGAGCATCGAGCCACTGCGACGACGCGCGCTCGTCGTAGAACTCGCGCTCCTCGGCCTCGGCCCGCTCCCGGATCTGCCGCTTGACCTCGGGGCGGGTGACCATCACGAAGCGCCACGGTTGCACGTGGGCGCCGCTGGGCGCGGTGGCCGCCGCCCGGACCGCCTGCCGTACGACGTCGAGCGGCACCGGCTCGCGCGAGTAGTCGCGCACCGTGCGCCTGGTGGCCATCAGGTCGGCGAACCGCTCGGCCGTCGCGACCGCCTCCGGCTCCGGCAGCCGTGGCCGGGACGCCAGAGGCACGAGCGCGGGGGCCGGCCCATCGCCCGCGGTCATCGGATCCACCGATCTCGCCTCCCGGCCGGCACGCTCAGACGAGCGCGACCGGCGGCAGCGAGACGACCTGGGCGGCGTAGCTCAGGCCGGCCCCGAAGGCGATCAGCAGCGCGGTGTCACCCTCCCGGGCCTCGCCCTTGCGCACCATGGCCTCGATGGCGAGAGGCACCGACGCAGCCGAGGTGTTGCCGGCGTCCTGGACGTCGCGCGCGACCGCGATCTCCTCGGGCAGCTTCAGGTTGCGGGCCAGGGTCTCGGTGATCCGCTGGTTGGCCTGGTGCGGGACGAAGGCGTCGAGGTCGGCCATCGCGAGCCCCGCCTGCTCGACGGCGTCGCGAGCGACGTCCGCCATCGCGAACGGCGCCCAGCGGAAGACCGCGGTCCCCTCCATCTGCACGACGAGCGGGTGGTCCTCGTCGATCTCCGAGCAGCTGAGCGACTGGGTGATCACGTGCGACTGCGAGCCGTCCGAGCCCCAGGCCACCGGACCGATCCCGGCATCCTCGCTCGGCCCCACGACGACCGCGCCCGCCCCGTCGGCGAAGATGAAGGCGGTCCCCCGGTCCGTGGGGTCGATGAACGTGCTGAGCCGCTCGACCCCGATGACCAGCACGTAGCGAGCGTTGCCGCTGCGGACCAGGTCGGAGGCGACCGAGAGTGCGTGGCAGAAGCCCGCGCAGCCCGCAGACACGTCGAACGCGGCCGCTCGCGACCCCAGCCGATCGGCCACCAGTGGCGCTGCGGCGGGCGTGTGCTGGGCGTGCGTCGACGTGGCCACGATGACGGTGCCGATCTTGTCGGCACCGACCCCGGCCGCATCGAGCGCAGCCCGAGCCGCGTGCGTCGCCATGTCGACGAGCGACTCGTCCTCGGCTGCGAAACGCCGGGTCCGGATCCCCGAGCGGGTCTGGATCCATTCGTCGCTCGAGTCGAGCACCTCGCAGATCTCGTCGTTGTCCACGACCCGTTCGGGTCGATAGACCCCGAGTCCGAGCATCGCGGTCGCTCCCGCACCGGACCGCTGCTTGATCATCACCATCGTCGCTCCCAGCCTCTCCTCGCCGTCCCTCGCAACCTATCGCCCCCGCCCAGGTCGCAGGTCCCCGAGGCCGACTGCGCCGAACGTCGCGAACCCGGCAGCCACGCCACCCGCGAGCGAACCTCGGGAAGCAGGCCAGGCATGGCATCATCGGCACATGGAGACCACGGGGACCGGCTCCGGCCACGACCGGCACGCCCTCGTCGTCGAGGATGACGAGGACATCCGGTCCCTCATCGAGTTCACGCTCCAGACCCAGGGCTTCCGCGTGACCGCGGTCGAGTCCGGGCTCGCCGGGGTCGAAGCGGTCCGCGAGACCCGGCCGGACCTGGTGACCCTCGACCTCGGGCTGCCGGGCATCGACGGCATCGAGGCCTGCCGCCGGATCCGGGAGATCAGCGACGCCTACGTCGTGATGATCACCGCGCGTGACGACGAGATCGACCGGCTGCTGGGCCTCGAGACCGGCGCCGACGACTTCCTGTCCAAGCCCTTCAGCGCCCGCGAGCTCAAGGCACGGGTGAACGCGATGTTCCGTCGCCCGCGCACCGGCGACGGCGCCCCGCTGCACGCTCCCGACCACGCGGCGGGTGCCGGAGGACACGAGATCCTCGAGCACGGGGAGCTCCGGGTCGACGTCGACGGGCGGCGGGCGTTCCGCGAGGGGCACGAGCTGGAGCTGACCCGCACCGAGTTCGACCTGCTGACCGAGCTGATGCGCACCCCTGCACGGGTGTGGAGCCGCGAGGCGCTGCTGCGCTCGGTGTGGGGCACCGAGTGGGCCTCCGACACCCACCTCGTCGAGGTGCACATCGGCAACCTGCGGCGCAAGCTCGACGAGGGCCGCGACGGAGCGCGACTCATCCGCACCGTGCGTGGGGTCGGCTACCGGATGGAGCTCGCGGACTAGCGCTGGAGGAACGCGGCCAGGGCGTGGTCCGCCCGTCGGGCGGCGTCGGGAAGCAGGTCCGCGTCGTCGCGTGCGGCGGCCAGGTCCCCCTGGCGCAGGTGCTCGCCGATCCGCTCCGCGAGACCGGCCAGCTCACCGGTGCCGACGGTCGCCGAGGCGGCCTTGAGGCTCAGCGCGGCGTCCCGGGCCTCGTCGAGGTCGTCCCCGCGGAGGCTGGCCTCGATCCGGCCCACCCGCTCCGGCAGCATCCGGCGGTAGCTGCCCACGAAGACCGCCGCGAACGCGGCGTCGTCGGGGTGCCCGGTCAGGCTGGTGACCGCCTCCGCATCGAAGACGCCCAGCGCACCGGTGAACTCGGCGATCATGTCCACCAGTGTGCCTGGCCAGGTTCAAGTCGCGGCCCGCCCAGACCGGAGGTTTCCGCAAGGCGTCCTCAAGCCGGTCAGTTCACGACCTTCAGGCCGATCACGCAGCCGACGATCCCGGCGACCAGCAGCACCCGGGCCACCGATGCCGGCTCCGCCCCCGTCGCCATCGACCACGTCACGGTCAGGGCGGCGCCGATGCCGACCCACACGGCGTACGACGTGCCGGTCGGCAGGCTGCGCATCGCGAAGGCGAGGCCGGCCATGCTCCCGACGAGGGCGACTCCGAACACCACGCTCGGCACGAGCCGGGTGAGTCCCTCGGAGCGGCCGAGGGCTGTGGCCCACACGGCTTCGAGGACTCCGGACAGGATGAGGACGAACCAGGACATCGGGTCTCCAGAGAACGCCGTCTTGTCGCTGACCGGGTACGGCGCCGCTCGTCCGGGAGCCGGGTTCCGGCTCTGCCGTCAGGATCGCACGTGCTCAGTTCAGCCGCCGCATCGTGGCGGGCACTCCCCCTCCGCGCTGCACGTCCTCGACCAGCTCCTGCAGCGCGGTCAGGGCGACGTTCTGCGACATCGGACCGTAGGAGACCCGGGCGACCCCGAGCTCCTCCAGGCGCGCGAGCGAGGGGACGCCGGGGATGCCGATCATGGTCAACCGCTGCGGCCCCCACGCGGCGACGATCTCGGCGACCTGCTCCTCGTCGAGGATCGCCGGCACGAACACCACGGGCGCCCCGGCGTCGAGGAAGGCGCGACCTCGCTCGATCGCATCGGCGAGCACCTCGGCAGGGTCCCGGTCCCGGCCCTTGACGAAGGCGTCGGTGCGGGCGTTGAGCACGAAGTCGACGCCCTCCTGCTCGGCGACCCGCATGATCGCCTCGACGTTGCGCGCGGCCTCGGCCAGCGGACGCATCTGGTCCTCGATGTTGGCGCCGACGATCCCGAGCCCGATGGCGCGGCGCACGGTCTCGGCCGGATCGCCGTAGCCGCCCTCCAGGTCGGCCGAGACGGGCAGGTCGGTCGCGGCAGCGATCCGTCCGCACATCTCCAGCATCAGGTCGAGCGGGATCTGCTCGCCGTCCGCGTAGCCGTAGGTCGCGGCGATCGAGTGGCTGGCCGTCGCCAGCGCCCGGGTGCCGTCGACCGCGGCCACGCTCGTCGC
>JBAWHI010000279.1:0-5868 GCA_049593675.1 Nocardioides sp. | reverse complement strand
GCCGCCCGCGAGCGCAAGCAACGCGCCGCCAAGGCCCGGTTCGCGCGCACCCTCGGCTCTGATGCGCACGGGATGGCCACCTTCATGGTCCGCGCCGACATCGCGACCATCACGGCCATCGACTCCGCGGTCGGCGCCCGCGCCGAGCAGATCGCCACCGCCCTCCCTGACGCGCCGGACCTCCAGAGCGCCGATGAGCGCCGGGTCCACGCCGTGCTGCTCCTCGCCACCAGTGCCAGCCTCGACATCGACCTCACGACGGCGGATGTGGGGGAGATGCTGCCGCGGGTGGAGCTGTTCGTGCACTGCTACGCCGGCCCCGACCGCGAAGGTGTGGCTCGCCTCGAGGGCCACGGCCCGGTCACCGAGGACTGGGTCCGTGACGTGCTCGGCCCCCGCGCTGAGTTCACCATCCGCCCGGTCCTCGACCTGGCCGGCCAGGCACCGGTCGATGCCTACGAGATCCCCGATCGACATCGCCGGGCCGTGCATCTGATGACCCCGGCCGACACCTTCCCCTACGCCTCCTGCACCACCCGCGAGATGCAGATCGACCACACCATCCCCTACGACACCGGTGGGGTGTCCGGGATGGGGAACTACGGCCCGATGACCACCAGCCACCACCGGATCAAGACCCACGGCCGCTGGCAGGTCCACCAACCCTTCCCCGGCATCTACTGCTGGCGCGACCCCCACGGCAACCACTACCTCGTCGACCACACCGGCACCCGCCAACTCCCCACAACCGAGCCCGAACACACACCCCCACGCACCCTGGTCATCGAGCTCTGGCACACCCCCCTCGAGATCACCTTCGACCTCGCCGGATGAGGCGCCACGGCCGCGACGGGGGTCGTCCGACGCCGGGTCCGGACGACGGTGGGGACGGGCAGCAGGATCAGAAGAACTGGTCGATCAGCACCGCGTTGCCGTCCGGGTCCCGGAGCGTGATCGACGCCGGGCCGGCCTCGCCCTCAGCACGGCTGTCCAGGGCGACGCCCTGACCCTCGAGGGCAGCCTGGACGGCGCGCACGTCCGTGTAGGACTCCAGCCGCTCCATCCGATTGGTGAGCCCCGGGTTGAAGGTGAGGATGTTGCCTTCGAACATCGCGTGGAACAGGCCGATCGTGGTCTCGCCGTTCTTGAGGATGAGGTAGTCGTGCTCGGCTGATCCACCCGTCACCACGAATCCGAGCTTCTCGTAGAACTCACGGGACGCGTCGAGATCCGCCACGTTCAACGAGACCGAGAAGGCGCCGAGCTCCAGGCGCCCGGGCAGGTCGGTGGAGGCCGCAGGGACGAGGGGCAGCTCCGGGATCTCTGACATCTCACGACTGTGGCGACCTGGGTCCGTGTGTGTCAACCAGGTCGGGTCCCAGCGCCGCGACTCGCGCTCACGCCCGTGGCACCAGCTCCCGCCACGTCCGCGACGAGACGGTCTCCCCGTCCAGGATGGCCACGGTGTCGATCGCGACGTCGTAGCCGGCAGCCGTGATCGTGATGTCCATCGTCGAGGTGACCCGCACCGCGACGCCCGGCCAGGTCAGGTCGAAGGTCGTGACGGCGTGAGCGGTCTGCTCGAACGTTCGCCGGTCCACGGTGACCGATCCGAGGTAGTCCTCACGGGCCCGGCCGTCGTACGGCGTGTCGTACTCCGAGACGGTGTGGGTCCGGGCGGTGGTCGTGCGCCGCAGCACCTCGTCGGAGATCGACCAGCCGATGCCGTCGGTCGACTCCGAGGTGTGCTCGGCGCCGGCGGTGAAGGTCGGGGCCGGCCACGACCCCTCGAGCAGCGGCAGCGACACGGACCCGCCGTGGACGGTGAGCACCACCGGGGCCGGCGGCGCGATCGTGTTCGGCCAGTCCGAGCCCGCCACGCTCACCCGCAGCGTGTTCCCCGGCGCCCAGCCGAAGGCGCATGCGTCGAGGTCGAGCTCGACGTCGTACTCCCGCCCTGGCTCCAGCGGGGTCGGCGCTCCATGCACACCGTCGCGGAAGGCCAGGTCGACGGTGCCGCGCGAGACCAGTGCCGAGGTGCCGTCGGGGAAGACGTCGCAGAGTTTCACCGACAGCGACGCCGCGGGCCGGTCGACGCTGACCCGGAGCCGGGCGCGCGGATGACCGACCACCGGAGCCGCCGGCGGCTTGACGTCCCAGGTCAGCGAGCGCGCGTCGTCGAGCCGCTGGTCGCCGGACTGCCCCCACGGCAGATGGCCGGCGCAGTCGATCCAGGCCGCCGTGCCGGTGTCGGGGAGTACGGCGAGTGAGCGCTCACCCTCGAGCGGCACCGCCCACGGGCGAGTCGGCGGCACCGACGGCAGGGAGGCCCAGTAGCCCTCGTGGAGGTCGAGGTCGGGCTCGGGCCGCGTGGAGGTGCGCACGAACACGTCGCAGCCCGACTCGAACGCGCCCGAGTCGCCCTCGCGCAGCCAGCGGTCGAACCAGGCCGCCATCTCCACGTCCAGGTCGATCCGCGGCCCGGGCATCGCCGTCCGCGGGTCGGCGTGCGCCCACGGTCCGGCCAGCAGCCGGTGCGGCACGTCGTTGCCGGCCAGCGCGGCGACGGTGCGGAAGGAGTTGTTGCGGTAGCCGTCGGCCCAGCCGGCGACCAGCATCGTCGGGATCTCGATGCGCTCGTACCCCTCACCGGACGGGTCGAGTCGCACCGACCCGCCGCGCCAGTAGTCGCCGTGCAGGTTCTGGCGCAACCAGTTCAACACCCAGGGCTCGTTGGTCTCCAGGCGTCGCAGCCACTCGTCCTTCCAGTCCCGCCCGTCGATGGAGCCCCACACTGCGGGCACGGGCGGGAGGACGCACATCGGGGTCATGTAGTGGTCGTAGTCGACGAGGTCGACCAGCTTGAGCGCGCCGCCGCGCCAGTGCACGTCGTCGGTCCACCGGTCGTCGCTGCTGTAGATCGCGAACACCGCACCGAGCGCGGGAGGCTGCTCGCACGCGAGCTGGAGCGAGTTGAAGCCGGAGTAGGACGTGCCGAACATCCCGACCCGCCCGTTGCACCACTCCTGTGCGGCCAGCCAGGCGATCACCTCGACCAGGTCGGCCTGCTCCTCGGGCGGGTACTCGTCGGTCGCGTCGCCGCTCGAGGAGCCGGTGCCGCGCAGATCGAGGCGGCACACGGCGAACCCGAAGCGGTCGCGCAACTCCTCGTAGGAGGAGGCGTACGACGAGGTCAGGTCGTCCTTGCGGTAGGGCAGCGCCTCGAGCAGGCACGGCTGCGGGCCGCCGGCCGCGTCGGGGAGGTAGAGGGTCGCGGCGAGCGTGGCTCCGTCGCGCATCGGGATCTGGATCTCGGTCATGTCAGCAGCTCCAGGATCTCGGGGGAGTTCAGGGACTCGCGCACGTTCCCGTCGCGCCCGGTGGTCGTCGGGGCGGTGAGCATCGAGTTCAGCACCGCTTCCTCGGTGGCCTCGACGACCGCGGTGAAGAGCGGATCGAGGGCCCGACCCGCCAGCGCCGGCCGGTCCGGCAACAGGTCCCGGTCGAGTCGCATCCCGGTGCCGAAGCCGAGGAAGATCTCGCCGCTCCCGTGGTGGGCGACCGATCCGGTGCGGGCCAGCCCCAGACCGATCCGCCGGGCCAGGCGGGCGCACGAGGCGCCGTCCACGGGCGCGTCGGTCACGACCACGCCGATGCAGGACCCCGCGGGCGTCGTGGCCTCCTCCGCCGGGAGCTCCCGGCCGAGCGGCCGACCGGCCACGATGAGCTGGTCGCGCACGCCGAAGTTCGTCATCAGGAGGACCGCGACCGTGTGCCCCTCGGGGGTCACCCGCGACGACGTGCCGATGCCGCCTTTGAAGCCCAGGCAGGACATGCCGGTCCCGGAGCCGACCGCGCCCTCGTCCGGTGGGGTCGTGGAGCCGCGGGAGGCCAGCGCCGCAGCATGGGCGCTGCGTACGTCGTCCGCGGTGACGTGCATCCGGCGGCAGTCGTTGAGGTAGGAGTCGTCGCACTCGCCGACGACCGGGATCACGACGTCGTCGGCGACCCCGACCTCGCGGTCGAGCTCGATCTCGCAGGCGGCGTCGTAGACGCGGCCCAGCTGCATCGTGGAGGTCAGGTAGACCGGCGTCTCGGCGGCGCCCCACTCGGCGGCCGTGATGAAGCCGGTGCACTCGCCGGCACCGTTCAGGACCGCTCCACCGGCCGGCAGCGGTCGGCGATAGGCGTCCTCCGCGAGCAGGAGGCACGTGACACCCGTGCGCGCGACCAGCGGCTCGTCGCGATGGATCGTCGTGTGGCCGAGGCCGACGCCGGCCACGTCCAGCACCGAGTTGGTGGGCCCCGGGGGCAAGGTGCCGATCCGGATCCTCAGGTCTCTCGCGCGTGGCATGCGCACATCCTGCCCGAGTCAACGCCGGTGCGGGCGGGATGTCGCAGTGGGATGCTGGCATCGTGCACATCCCTGTGGTCTGGTCGCCCGACACCCGTCGACACGTCCCGAAGCACGAGGTGTGGGTGGGCGTGCCGACGCCAGGCACCGAGGTCCCCGAGCGGGTCGATGTGATCCTGGCCGCGCTCGGGTCGCATCCCGTGCACGAGGCGACGACGCACGGGGACGGACTGCTGCGAGTCGTCCATGACGACTCCCTGCTCGACTTCCTCGCCGGCGCGGCCGACGCGTGGGCCGCGGAGCCGTACGAGGAGCTGGTCGGTCAGGACCGGGTGGTGCCCTACTTCTTCCCGACGCCGGCGCTGCTGGCCGGCATGACTCCGACGCCCCCGGTGGCGCTGCACGGTCGGGCCGGGCAGTTCTGCTACGACACGATGACCCTGGTCGGACCCGGCACCTGGGAGGCCGCCCGGGCCGCCGTCGACGTCGCCCTCACGGCGGTCGACCTCGTGGTCGCGGGGGAGCGGGCGGCGTACGCGCTCTGTCGTCCGCCGGGCCACCACGTCACCCCCGTGGGCTACGGCGGCTCCTGCTACCTCAACAACGCAGCCGTCGCAGCCGAGGCACTCCGAGCAGCGGGACACGAGCGCGTCGCGGTGATCGACATCGACGCCCACCACGGCAACGGCACGCAGGCGGTCTTCTGGGAGCGCCCCGACGTGCTCTACGGCTCACTGCACGTCGACCCGGCGGCCGGGTGGTTCCCGCACGTCTTCGGGCACGCGACCGAGACCGGGTCCGGAGCCGGAGCGGGTACGACGCGCAACCTTCCGCTCCCGGAGGGGACCGGCGACGAGCCCTGGGTGTCGGCGGTCGCCGACCTGGCCGGCTGGGTCGCCGACGCCGGCTGCACGGCGCTCGTGGTCTCGCTCGGTGTCGACGCGGCCGGTGGCGACCCGGAGAGCCCCCTCCAGGTCTCGCCGGACGGCTTCCGCGCCGCCGGCTCGGTGCTGGGCGGCCTGGGCCTGCCGAGCGTGCTGGTGCAGGAGGGTGGCTACGACCTGCCGACGCTCGGCGAGCTGGTGGCGGCGTACCTGGAGGGCCACGCGGGCTGACGGCGCCCGATCGGGGCGGGCACGCGGCACCACTCGGGCCGCTGCTGCGCGCTCAGGCGCAGTCGCGACAGAGGTCGACGCCCGCCGAGGTCCGCCGAGACTCGTGCTGCACGAGGAAGCACGAGGTGCAGGTGAACTCGTCGGCCTGCTTCGGAGTGACGCTGATCTCGAGGGTCTCGTGGGAGAGGTCGGCGCCGGGGAGCTCGTAGGACTCGGCCAGCTCGGTCTCGTCCTCGTCGACCTTGCCGGAGGTCTTGTCCTGGTCGCCGGACGCGAGGCGTCGAGCCTCCAGGCTCTCTTCCTTCTGCTCGTCCTCGGTCTTGCGGGACGCGTCGTAGTCGGTAGCCATCGGGAGGTTCCTCTCGGGGTCGGAGCGCGAAGATTAGCGCCCGAGGGCGG
>JBAWHI010000278.1:0-1896 GCA_049593675.1 Nocardioides sp. | reverse complement strand
CCGTGGAGCAGATCGCGCTGCAGCAGCTGGGCTGCCTGCACGCCGGGATCTGGCTGCGTGACTCGCCGACCGACGAGACCGGCGACCGCCTGGTGTTCGTCGAGTCGCCCGACAACGAGTGGCTGTCGGCCAAGCTCAACGCCGTGCTGCCGCTGGACGCGACCAACCCGCTCGGCGAGGCGATCGTCACCGCGGCGCCACTGCACTTCGCCACGAAGGTGGAGCAGAACGCCGCGTACCCGCACCTCAACCTCACCGCCCAGGTGGGCGACGCCCGGTCGTTCGTCCCCCTGAAGTCCCGGCGAACGGCGATCGGGGCGCTCGCGCTCGTCTGGGACGGTCCCCACCTGCTCTCCCAGGCCGACCGGCTCACCATCGAGGCCCTCGCCGAGTACACCTCCCAGGCCGTGCAACGGGTGGCGCTCGTCCAGGAGCGCCTCGACGCGCTGCTGACGCTGCAGAGCTCGATGCTGCCCCGACTGCCCGCGCCCGAGCACCTCGAGCTCGCCGCCCGCTACCGACCCGCGGACGCCCGCGACCAGGTCGGCGGGGACTGGTACGACGCCGTGGTCACCCGCTCGGGCGCGATCAACCTGATGATCGGCGACGTCGTCGGCCACAACCTCGAGGCCGCTGCCGTGATGGGCCAGCTGCGACACATGCTGCGTGCCATCGCGTGGGCCGTCGACGACGTGCCGTCTGCCAACGTCGCGCGACTCGACCAGGCGGTGGAGGACCTGGGGGTCGACGGCATGGCGAGCCTGGTCTACGCGCGGGTCGAGCCGCGGACCAGCCCGCGCGAGCGGACCGTGATCTGGACCAACGCCGGACACCCGCCGCCGCTCGTCGTCGACGCGTCCGGCCAGGTGCAGGTCCTCGACGACTCCCCCGACCTGATGCTCGGCGTCGACCCGACGCTGGCGCGCTCGGACTCGAGCGTCACGGTCCCGGTGGGCTCCTTGCTGCTCTTCTACACCGACGGCCTGGTCGAGCGGCGCGGCGAAGACATCGCCGACGGGCTGGAGCGGCTGACGGCGGCGGTGGCCCAGGCCCACGCGCTCCCCACCGGCGCCCTCCTGGACAGCGTGCTCGCCGCCCTCGCGGTCGGCCGGCTCGACGACGACGTGGCGATGCTGGCGGTGCGTGTCCACGAGTGAGGACCTAGGCTGGCTGGCCATGACCGACCAGCAGCAGCTCAGCGGGTACGTCGACGTCTGGTGGCAGGCCATCAACGACTTCACCGACCTCCTCGAGGAGCTCGACGAGGCGGAGTGGGCCACGCCCACCGACCTCCCCGGATGGGACGTTCGCGCCGTCGCTTCCCACGTCGCCCACCTGGAGGGGATCCTCGCGGGCGGCCCGGAGGAGACCGCGGAGGTCGGCGAGCCCGCCCACGTCTCGGGCCCGATGGGTCTCTACACCGAGATCGGCGTCGCCAACCGTCGAGACGCCAGTCCGGACGCGATCATCAACGAGATCCGGGCGGCGGCCACCGCCCGCCACACCGCACTGCTGGCGGACCCGCCCACCGACGGGTCGGCGATGCCCGAGCCGATCTTCGGCGGCGTCCCCTGGAACTGGCGCACCCTGCTGCGCAACCGGCCGCTCGACGTCTGGATGCACGAGCAGGACGTCCGCCGAGCGGTCGACCGGCCCGGCGGCATGGACTCACCGGCCGCCCGGCACACGGCGGAGTACCTCGCCGAGAGCCTCGGCTACGTGCTCGCCAAGCGTGTCGGCGCGCCCGCCGGCACCAGTGCGGTGCTGGAGATGGAGGGCAGTGCGGCCTACGCCTTCACCGTCAACGACGCCGGCCGCGGCGAGCGGCTCGACGACGCGCCCGACGACCCGACGGTCCGGCTGCTGATGGACCGCGAGTCCTTCATCCGGCTGGCC
>JBAWHI010000277.1:0-14900 GCA_049593675.1 Nocardioides sp. | reverse complement strand
GCGCAAGGAGGCGTACGACGTCGAGCTGATGGCCCAGTCCGGGATCCCGACCTCGTGATCGAGCCCCCACTCGGTCCGAGCCCCGACGAGGCCCGGCGTCTGCTTCAGCGCGAGCTCGTGCACCCGGACTACCACGAGCGCAGCCTGCTCGAGGAGCTCTTCGACTGGGTCGACCGTTTCGTCAACGGCAGCATCGAGGCTGCCTCGGAGGTCCCGCCCCTCTCGACCTTCGCCGCGATGGTGGCCTTCTTGGCACTGGCGCTCGCCCTGACCTGGCTGATCTCCCGTGCGCGCCGGAGTGGACGCGTCGGCCGGGACCGTGCGGTCGTGGCGACCGATGAGGTGCTCACCGCCGCCGAGCTGCGCCGCCGGGCCGACCGGGCCCTCGCCGAGGGACGCCACGGCGACGCCGTCGTCGACGGCTTCCGGGCGCTGGCGGTGCGACAGGTCGAACGCGGGCGGCTCGACGACCTGCCCGGCGCCACCGCCCACGAGGTCGCGACAGCGGTCGGCGCCGCCCACCCGGACTCTCGCGCCCGGGTGGACCGCACGGCGGCGCTCTTCGACGCGGTGCGCTACGGCGACCGTCCGGCCACCGTCGATCAGGCCACCGACGTGCTGGAGCTCGACGACGCGCTCGGGGGTCGGACGTGAGACGGCACCGGACCACCCTGGTCATCCTCGTCGGCCTGGTCGTCGCGGTGGCGATCGTGGCGCTCAGCAGCGGGCGGGCCGAGCGAGCGGCTCCCCTCGATCCCGACAACCCGGGGCCCAGCGGGGCTCAGGCCGTCGCCCGGGTGCTCGACGACCAGGGCGTCGACGTCACGGTGGTCCGCGACGCGGACGCGCTGGACGCGACCGCGGTGGGCGGCGAGACCACCGTGCTGGTCACCTCGACCGACCTGCTCGGACGCAGCACCGCCGACCGGTTGCTCGCGCACACCAGGGACGCCACCCTGGTGCTGGCCGAGCCGGGGCCGGGCACCACCACGGCCCTCGGCATCGACGCGCCACCGTTCACGGTCACCCTCGACGAGGCCCGCCCGGCCGACTGCGCCGACCCGACGTACGACGGACTGGAGCTGATCGTCGACCAGGGGCTGGAGTACCCCGGCCGGTCGAGCTGCTTCGGCGGTCTGCTCGCGGAGCCGGAGCCGGGCGTGGTGCTCCTCGGCGCCGGTGAGGCGCTGTCGAACGGCCAGGTGCCGCGAGCCGACAACGCCGCCGTCGCGCTGCGACTGCTCGGTGAGCACGACCGGCTGGTCTGGTACGTCCCGAGCCTCGAGGACCTGGTCGCCGACGACGGCGTCAGCCTGACGACCCTGCTGCCCGACTGGCTGCGGCCCTCGCTCTGGATCGCCCTCCTGGCGACGCTGGCGCTGCTGCTGTGGCGAGCCCGACGGCTCGGACCGCTCTCGACCGAGCCGCTGCCGGTGGTCGTCAAGGCCATCGAGACCACCCGCAGCCGGGGCCGGCTCTACCGCAAGGCCGGCGACCGAGCCCATGCCGCCGCAGCGCTTCGTTCCGCGGCGAGACAGCGCGCCGCGGAGCGGCTCGCCCTGGGCACACACCCCGACCCGGCCACCCTGGTGCGCGACCTGGCGCGCCAGACCGGCCGGTCCGTCGAGGAGGTCGAGCGGCTGCTCGGACCCTCCGCGCCCGTCCCGACCACCGACCACGACCTGATCGCCCTGGCCAGCAGGCTGGCCGAGCTCGACAGAGAGGCACGACGACCATGACCGAGACCCACTCCCCCGACCCGGCAGCAGAGCGGGCGCGCGAGCGGCTGAGCGCCGTACGCACCGAGGTGGCCAAGGCGGTCGTCGGCCAGGACGCGGCGGTCTCGGGGCTGCTGGTCGCCCTGCTGTGCGGCGGGCACGTGCTGATGGAGGGGGTGCCCGGGGTCGCGAAGACCCTGCTCGTGCGCACCCTCGCCGGTGCGCTGTCCGTCGACACCCGGCGGGTGCAGTTCACCCCGGACCTGATGCCCGGCGACATCACCGGGTCGATGGTGATCGACAGCAGCCGCGGCGAGCTCAGCTTCCGCGAGGGGCCGATCTTCACCCACCTGCTGCTCGCCGACGAGATCAACCGCACCCCACCCAAGACCCAGTCGGCGCTCCTGGAGGCGATGGAGGAGGGCCAGGTCTCGATCGACGGCGTGTCGCGGCCGCTGCCGCAGCCGTTCCTGGTCGCAGCGACCCAGAACCCGGTGGAGTACGAAGGGACCTACCCGCTGCCCGAGGCGCAGCTGGACCGGTTCCTCCTGAAGGTCGTGCTGCCCATCCCGGACCGAGGGTCCGAGCTGGAGATCCTGCGCCGGCACGCGGAGGGCTTCGACCCGCGCGACGTCGCCGGGGCCGGCGTGAGCCCGGTGGCCGGTGCGGACGACATCGCCGCCGGCCGGGCCGCGGTCGCGACCGTGCAGGTGTCGCCGGAGGTCGCCGGCTACATCGTCGACATCGCCCGCGCGACCCGGGAGTCCCCGTCGCTGAGCCTCGGCGTGAGCCCTCGCGGCGCCACCGCGTTGCTGCGCTCCTCGCGGGCCTGGGCCTGGCTCTCCGGGCGAGACTTCGTGACGCCGGACGACGTCAAGGCGCTCGCCCACGCGACCCTCGTGCACCGGCTCGGGCTCCGGCCCGAGGCCGAGCTCGAGGGCGTCGACGTCGCCCAGGTGCTCGCCTCGGCCCTCGGGTCCGTCCCGGTCCCCCGCTGAGCTCGCGGTCCTGACGAGCTGCTGATGTCGATCACCGGTCGGGTCCCGCTCCTGCTCCTCCTCGGGGTGGTGCCGGTCCTGCTGCGCCCGTCCATGGGCACCGTCTGGCTCTGGGTGCTCGCCGTGGGACTGCTGGTCGCGCTCGACGTGCTGCTCGCACCGCCGCCGGCCGCGCTGACCCTCGAGCGCCCCGCGGTCGGGACGGTCCGCCTCGGCCACCCGACCCAGACCCGGCTGATCGCCGTGAACACCGCGCGCCGCCGCATGCGCGGCGTGCTCAGGGACGCCTGGCAGCCGACCGCCGGGGCCACCGAGGACCGGCACCGGATCGCGCTCGGCGCGGGTCAGCGAACCGTCCTGACCACCGCCCTGACGCCGCGCCGTCGCGGCGACCTGCGCGCGCACGGGGTCACGATCCGGCTGCGGGGCCCGCTCGGCGTCGCAGCGCGCCAACACACCCGGCCGGTGGACGGCTTCGTGCGCTCGCTGCCGCCGTTCGAGTCCCGCAAGCACCTGCCCAGCCGACTGGCCCGGCTACGCGACCTCGACGGCCGCGCAGCGGTGCGGGTGCGCGGCCAGGGCACCGAGTTCGACTCGCTGCGCGAGTACATCAGCGGCGACGACGTCCGGTCGATCGACTGGCGGGCGAGCGCGCGCAACCGCACCGTCGTGGTGCGCACCTGGCAGCCCGAGCGGGACCGCCGCGTGGTGCTGGTGCTCGACACCTCCCGGACCTCGGCCGGCCGGGTCGTCGACGTACCTCGCCTGGACTCGGCGATGGACGCAGCACTGCTGCTCGCCGCGCTCGCCGCCCGCGCCGGGGACCGTATCGACTTCGTCGCCGGCGATCGCCGGGTGCGCACCCGGCTCCGGTCCGCGGGCGCACGAGACGTCGCGGCGAACCTCCAGGAGGCGATGGCCGACCTCGATCCGGTGATCGCCGAGGCGGACTGGGGGCAGCTCGCGGGCGCGGTCGGCGCACTGGGACGCCAGCGAGCACTCGTCGTGCTCCTCACGCCGCTCGAGCCGTCGGCGGTCGAGGAGGGGCTGCTGCCCGTGCTGCCCACGCTGACCCGCCACCACCGCGTCGTCCTCGCGTCCGTCCGCGACCCGGCGCTCGAGGAGCTCGCTGCCGGGCACGACGACCTGGACGCCGTTTACGACGCCGCCGCGGCCGCGCAGGCGAGCAGCCGACGGCGCCACACCGCCGGGCTGCTGCGTGCCCTGGGCGTCGACGTCGTCGACGCCGACTCCGAGCAGCTGCCGCCGGCGCTGGCCGATCACTACCTGTCGCTCAAGGCCCGCGGACTGCTCTGAGCCCGGCGGGTCGTGCCGGGCACCCGTCCCGGCAGCCCGGCCAGGAGAGCACGGTCAGGAGGCACGGTCAGGAGAGCACGACCGAGGCCACCAAGGCGTGGTGGTCGCTGTTGAGTCCGCTCAGGACCCACTGGCCGGCGAACCTCATCCGCCCCGCGTCGTACGCCTCGCGGTCCGCCCAGACGTAGTCGATCCGGCGGCCGTGGGCGGGGAACGTCGCAGCGACATCGGTGCCGAGCTCCTGGTAGGAGGAGACCGCCGTGCGCTCGAGCGCTCGCCGCGGTCCACCGGCGGGTCGGTTGCGGGCGTCGGCGCCGGCGTCGAAGTTGAAGTCGCCGGTGCCCACGACCCAGCGGCCCGGAGCCCCCTTCCAGAGGGCCGCGAGCCGCTGCAGCTGCTGCCGGGCGCGGTAGGCGTTGATGGTCTCCGTCCAGTGACCGGGGCGCTCGAGATCCTCGATCGCCTGCGGGAGATGGGTGTTGACCACGGTGAGGAGCCGACCGGTGTCGCGGTGCGCGAGGGTGACGACAGCGACCAGTCGGCCCCCGAACGGGTAGCGACCCGCCTCGGCGCTGACCCCGCGGGCGACCAGCTGCTGCCGCGCGGAGACGAGACGGAACTCCGCGGCGCGCCAGGAGACCGCCAGCTCGGAGGTCCCGCCGCCGAACGCGAAGGTGCGCGACTGCCAACCGGGCAGCGACCGGAGCACCGAGCCGAACCGCTGCGCCTCCTGCCAGCCGACCACGTCCACGGCGGGGCGGCGCGTCAGGGTGAGTGCGTCTCGACGCGCCTGGTCGACGGTGAGCTTGCGGAACATGTTCAGGCTGGCGACCCCGACGCGCACGGGCTTGGGCTGGACGGGCGCGATGCCACGGGCCGCCGTCCCACCCAGGACGGACGCCGGACGCTCCTCCGGGCGGACCGTGGTCGGTCCGAGCGCCCGTCTCGGCGCCGGCGTGCCGGGACTGTGCGCGGCGACGTTCGTGACCTGCGCAGGCGGATCCCGGTCGTCATCGACCAGCGGCACCACGACGAACGCGGCCACGGTGGCGAGCACCAGGAGCCGGGGCGGCCCGGCCCACCTCAGGGCTCGGCTGCCGTCGTCGCGGCGTCCGAGAAGGACCCGTCGCACCACGCGGCTTCCCCTCGGCTCGGTCGGCAGGTGCGATCACGCTAGCCCCGTCCACCACTCAGACCTCGCAGGTCACACGAGTGTCGTCGAATCGCCTCGTGACGCCGCGACCGCCAGACGGTCCACGAAGTCGTTCATCGCGTGTCCCGAGTGCCCCTTGACCCACGCGAACGACACGTCTCCCCGGTCGACGACCTGCGCCACCAGCGGCTCCCAGAGGTCTCGGTTCGCGACCGGCTTGCGAGCCGAGTTCGTCCAGCCCCGGTCCAGCCAGCCCCGCCACCACCGGTCGCGGAAGCAGTTGACGACGTACGTCGAGTCACTCACGACCAGGAGCGGACCGTCGAGGGTGCGGACCGCCTCGAGGGCCGCGCGGATCTCCATCCGCTGGTTGGTCGACGCGGCCTCGCCACCCGACGCATAGACCGACGTGTCGGTCGCCCAGGCCCAGCCACCCGGTCCGGGGTTGCCCCGGCAGGCACCGTCGGTGAAGACCTCGCGGGCTCCGGCGGGGACGGGCATGGGCGGGCGCGGCGCGCGCTTGCGAGGTGGCACGGAGAGACCCTCGCACACGGCTGGCGGCTACCGTCCGGGGCATGAGGTTCGCGACGGTGACGCCCCTCGACCTGCTCGGCACCTGGGACCTCCAGCGGGTGGTCGAGGACCGCCTGGCCGGGGAGCGGCGCGACGTGAGCGGCTCCGCGACCCTGACCTCGGACGGGCCGGACCGGGTGCGGTGGAGCGAGGCGGGGACGATGACGTGGGCCGGCCGGTCGGTCCCGGTCGAGCGGACCCTGTACGTCGTCCGGGGCGACGGCTCGTGGGCCGTGGAGTTCTCCGACGGTCGCCCCTTCCATCCCTGGGCGGTCGAGGAGAGGGTCACCCATCCCTGCGCGCCCGACAGCTATGACGGGCTCATCCGCGTCGTCGGGCATCCGGTCGAGCAGTGGAGCGTCGAGTGGCGGGCGACCGGGCCCGAGAAGGACTACGTGATGACCACGGTCCACTCCGGGCGCCGACCGCCGCACCGCTCCTGAGGACGCCATCGGGTCAGGCGGCGCGCCGGGTCGCGGCTGCGGTGGCCGGGTGGGCCGCAGACATCGCGATCACCGGCCCGGCCGGGCTGCGATGCTCCTGGGCCAGGCGAAGGAGGCTGGCGACAGCGAGAGCGGCACCGACGGCCGCCAGCACGAAGAAGCCGAGGATGAACGGCGTGAGGGCGGAGAGGTCGTACATGTGGGGCTCCGATTCTGTGACCGCCGGGCCTGGTTGCCCGACGATCACACGCTTCCGCCGACCCCTTGTCGCCGACTGGGGGCCGGCTGGAGGGTGGCTGGGGGTCCCGGAGGCGACCGCACCGGCTCTCAGCCCGCGGACTCCCCCTCGCGCGCGGCGTTCGCGATCGTCTCCTCCACGACCTGGTTGAGGCGGGCGCCGTGGGGCCAGCCGGCGTAGTGGCAGAGGAAGATGACGATCTCGCGGAGCTGCTCGGCGGTGAGCTCGCCGTTGCGGTAGGCCGCCGGGATCTGGATGGTCAGCACGTCGTGCCCACCGGTGCCGGCCAGCAGGCCGATCAGCAGCAGCCGGCGGTCACGGTCGGTGAGGCCGGGACGGGTCCAGATGTCGGCGAAGAGATGGTCGGCGGTGTAGCCGAAGAAGTCGCCGGTGCCGTCGGTCATCTCGAACCCGTAGACCTCCTCCATCTTCTCCAGGCCGGTACGGCGGGGGTCGGGGAGGTCCTCGAACGTGCCCATGTCAGTGCTCCTCGTGTGCAGGCAGGCCCAGTCCGGGACCGAGACGGTCCCGGGCGATCGTGGCGAGCGGGACGTCGATGCCGAGCTGGTCGGCCAGCTCGATCGCGAACCCGAGGTCCTTCTCCCCCAGCGTCCGCACGTGGTCGAAGATGCCGAACCAGAAGTCGTCCGGCTCGATCGGCGCGGTGGTGGAACGGTGCATGATCGCCCCCGGCCCGCCGGTGACCGCGTCCGTGTGCCGCACGACCTTCCCCAGCTCGAGCAGGTCGAGGCCGGCCGCCTCGGCGAGCCGCTGGGCCTCCGATGCCGCGGTGAACGCCACGAAGTGCATCAGGTTGCGCGCCAGCTTGAAGCGGGTCCCGGAGCCGATCGGCCCGGCGTGCACCACCTGCGAGCCCATCGCCTCGAGCGCGGGCCGTGCGGACGCGAACGCGTCGTCCGAGCCGCCGACCAGGATCGCGAGCGTGCCGTCGGCGGCCCCCATCGCTCCGCCGCTGACCGGTGCGTCG
Source organism: Nocardioides sp. (assembly GCA_049593675.1). Lineage (GTDB taxonomy): Bacteria > Actinomycetota > Actinomycetes > Propionibacteriales > Nocardioidaceae > Nocardioides. The sequence goes on along the minus strand of JBAWHI010000277.1, from coordinate 7,472 downwards.
AGGAGCTTGACTCCGTGCCGGCTCGCGGTGTCCTCGAGCTCGGCGGGCGTCCCCGGCGCGACCGTCGCGTGGATGACTACCGTCCGCGAACCCCCGTCGACGCCGAGGATCTCCCTCAGCACCTCGCGCACCTGCTCGTCGTCGCGCACCATCACGCAGATCACGTCGGAGCGTGCCGCCAGGGCCGCGATGCTGGCGGCACCCCTGGCCCCGGCCGCCTCCAGCTCCTCGACCGGACCGCGCACCACGTCGTACACCCACAGGTCGACGCCGTCCGCGGCCGCGAGCCGCAGCGCCATCGGCTTGCCGATGTTGCCGAGCCCGACGAACCCGACACGGGTCACGGCGGCACTCATGCGCGGAAGGTCTGGCCGCCGTCGACCGCCAGGATCTGACCGGTCACCCACGCCGACTCCTCGGAGAGCAGGAACAGGCAGGCCCCGACCATGTCCTCGGGCTGGCCCATCCGCTTGAGCGCGAGCCCCTTGACCAGGTCCTGGGCGGCGTCGCCGGCCTGGGTGCGGGTGGCCTCCGTGTCTGTGGGGCCGGGGGCGATCGCGTTGACCCGGATCCCCATCCCGCCGAGCTCGTGGGCGAGCTGGTGGGTGAGGCCGTTCACGCCGACCTTGGCGAGTCCGTAGAAGCCGGAGTAGAGATAGGCCGCGGTGCTCGACTGGTTGACGATCGAGCCGCCGCCACGCTGCTGCATCACGGGATAGACCGCGCGGGTCATCACCAGCGCGCCATCCATGTTCACCGACATGAACTTCCGGTAGTAGTCCCAGTCGACGCTGATCAGCAGGTCGAAGGCCATCTCGCCGTAGATCGCGGCGTTGTTGACCAGCCCGTCGATGCCACCGAGCTCGGACACCGACGCCTCGACCATCGCCGCAGCCGACTCGTGCGAGGAGACGTCGGTGCGCACGAACAGGGCACGACCGCCCGACTGGTTGATCTCGCCGGCCACGTGCTCGCCGGACTCGACGTTGAGGTCGGCGACCACGACGGCGGCCCCCTCGGCCGCCAGCGCCCGCGCGTACGCCTCACCGATGCCCTGCGCGGCGCCGGTGACGACGACGACCTTGTCCTGGAAACGCATCTGACTCCTCATGCTGGTTCGGCCACGGTCTTGGTCTCGAGGTACTCCTCGAAGCCCGCGACGCCCATCTCCCGGCCGATGCCGGACTGCTTGTAGCCGCCGAACGGCGCGTCCGGGCTGAACCAGACGCCGCCGTTCACGGCGACGGTGCCGGTGCGGATCCGCGCCGCGACGGCCTTGGCACGCTCGACGTCGCCGGACTCGACCGACCCGGACAGGCCGTACGCCGAGTCGTTGGCGATCCGGACGGCGTCGTCGTCCCCGTCGTGGGCGACGACCACGAGCACCGGACCGAAGATCTCCTCCTGCGCCAGGCGGCTGGAGTTGTCGAGCCCGGCGATCACGGTCGGCTCGATCCAGAAGCCGTCCTGGTCGATGACGTGACCGCCGGTGGCGAAGGTGCCGCCCTCCTCGACCGCAAGGCGCAGGTAGTCCTCGACCCGGTCGCGCTGGGCACGGGAGATCACCGGGCCGCAGATCGCGCCGGGGTCGGCAGGGTCCTTGGCCCCGATGGACTCCATCGTGGCGGCGGCGACCTGGACCGCCTCGTCGTACCGGTCGCGCGGCACGACGAGTCGCGTCGTGATCGCACACCCCTGGCCGGCGTGGATGCAGGCCGCGAAGGCCGCACCGCCCGCCGCCGCGCCGATGTCCGCGTCGTCGAGGACGATGGCGGCGGACTTGCCGCCGAGCTCGAGGAAGACCTTCTTCAAGGTCGGTGCGGCGGCAGCCATGATCGCTCTGCCGACCGCGGTCGAGCCCGTGAACGACACCATGTCGACGCGCGGGTCGGTGGTCAGCAGCGCCGCGACCACGTTGGACCGCGGCGTCACGACGTTGAACACGCCCGCCGGGATGTCGGTGTGCTCGGCCACCAGGCGCCCGAGCTCGGCCGCCACCCACGGGGTGTCCGGGGCGGGCTTGAGCACGACGGTGCAGCCGGCCGCGAGCGCCGGCCCGACCTTGGCGAGGTTGATCTGGGTGGGCACGTTCCACGGCGAGATCGCCGCCACCACGCCGACCGGCTCACGGCGGACCGTGCGCCTGCTCGCGATCCCCATGGGCGAGGCGACCCCGAGGTCGGTCTCGAAGGCGTAGGTCTCGGCGAGGTCGGTGACCCACCGGAGTCCGTCGACGGGGACGTCGAAGCCGGCGGCGCCCATCATGAAGCCGGGCATGCCGACCTCGGCGGTCGTGAGCTCCGTGAACGACCCGGCGTGGTCGAGCAGCGCCTGGTGCAGCTGGCGCAGGCAGCGCACCCGCAGCGCGACGTCGGTCGACCAGTCGCTCTCGTCGAAGGCGCGGCGCGCCGCGGCGATCGCGCCGAGGACGTCGGCCACCGTCCCGTCCGGCGCGTGTCCGATCTCGGCGCCCGTGGCCGGGTTGAGGATCGGGTACGTCGCCCCGTCGGAGGCGCCGGTGAGCCTGCCGTCGACGAGCTGCTGGGCCGGGGGCGGCAGGCTCATGCACCCGCCTCGCGTGCCGGGGTCTGGGTGAGGTGCTCGCCCGCCTCGACGGGCGGCGGCCACACCGACGACGGGAGGTCCTCGGGGCGGTAGTGGCCCGGGACGCCGAGGCCGAAGACCTTGAGTCGCTCGTGCAGCGACGCCGGCGCCTTGCCGGACTTCATGATCGCGCCCATGGTGTGGGCCATCGCGCCGAAGTCGAACCAGTCACGCTGCCAGGCGAACTTGAGGTCGCCGTCGGACTGGCGCTCGACCCCGAACCAGCTGCCGCCCAGGCCGGGGATCTCGAACTCGCGCCCGGTCGTGTCGTCGGTGATCCCGGCCCGCTGCTTCCAGAAGCCGACCACCATCGCGTTCTTCTCGTCGATGACCGTCGCCTGGTAGTCGTAGTGCCAGCCGTCGAAGCCGTCCATCTCGATGCCGATCGCCCAGTCCCGGATCTGGTCGCGGCCCACCGCCATGAAGTGCTCGTCGGGCGTCAGCATCCAGCCGTACGTCGCGTCCTCGGCGTACCACTCGGCCATCATCCGCCAGTCGCCGCTGGCCTCGGCGCGACGGTTGACGTCGAGCCAGGTCTCCCAGAACTCCTCGATCTCGGCCCGGGTGAGCGTGCTCATGCTTCCTCCTCGATGGCCAGCGCCATGGCTGGGCAGTAGGTCACGGCCGCCTGGACCTGCGGCCGCAGGGACTCGTCGGGGTGCTCCTGGAACACGGTGACCTGGTCGGCGTCCGCGTCGAAGCCGAAGACGTCGGGGGCCTCGCCGGTGCACATCTGGTGGCCCTGGCACAGGTCGAGGTCGGCGACGACCCGGATGCTCATCGGGCCCGCCTGCGGTAGCGCACCCGGCAGGGCTGGGCGAGCTGGATGACCATCTTGGAGGTGTCGTCGCGGTAGTCCTCGGACGGCTGTGCCATCTCGAACTCGTAGTCGCGCAGGATCACCGAGAAGATCGCCTTCATCTGCATCATCGCGAAGGCGTTGCCCACGCAGCGGTGCTTGCCGGCGCCGAACGGGATCCAGGTCCAGCGGTTCTGGAGGTCCTCCTGGTGCGGGTCGAGGTAGCGACCCGGGTCGAAGGAGTCCGGCAGCGGGAAGTCCTCGGCGATCCGGTTGGAGACCCGTGGCGACGCCGCGACGACCGTCCCGACCGGGATCGTGTGGCCGGCGAGCTCGATCTCCTCCTGGACGACCCGCATGAGGATGATCAGCGGCGGATGCAGCCGGAGGGTCTCCTTGAGCGCCGACTCCAGCACCGGGATCGACCGCAGCGCCTGGAACGAGACCTCCGAGCCGTCGGCGTACAGGTCGTCGAGCTCCTCGACGACGGCGGCCATCGTCTCGGGATGGCGCATGAGCTCGATCAGCGCCCACGACGCGGTGCCCGACGAGGTGTGGTGGCCCGCGAACATCATCGAGATGAAGATGCCGGTGATGTAGTCGGCGGTCATGTCGATCGAGATCAGCACGTCGAGCAGGTCGCGCTCCTCGCGCGGCACGTGCCGTCTGTCGGTGGCCGAGCCTGTCGAGACCCGGCGGTCGACGATCCCCTGCACGAGCTCGACGAGCTTCTCGCGGGCGGCATCACGGACACGGAAGGACTCGATGTCCAGGTAGGGGTCGACGTAGGCGAGCGCATCGGTGCCGCGCTCGAGGTCGTGGTAGTGGTGGGCGAAGGACGAGTCGAGCTCCTCGCGGAACGGCTTGCCGATCAGGCAGGCGGAGGTCGTGTAGATCGTCAGCTCCGCGAACCAGTCGAGCAGGTCGATCTCGCCCTCGTCGCCCCACGCGGCGACCATCCGGTCGACCTCGGCCTCGATGGTCGCGGCATGCCCGCGCATCATGTCGCCGCGCAGCGCCTGGTTCTTCAGCATCTGCTGGCGCTCTTCGGGCGAGGCGTCGAAGACCACGCCCTTGCCGAAGATCGGTGTCATGAAGGGGTATGCCGCCGCCTGGTCGAGCGTCGAGTCCGGCGCCCGGAAGAACTGCTCCTGCGCCTCCTCGCCGAAGACCAGCACGACGTCCTTGTCCGCCAGGCGGAAGCGGCCGATGTCGCCGCACTCGTCGTACACCCGCTGGAACAGGCCGACCGGGTCCACCCGCATCTCGGCCAGGTGACCGTGCCCGTCGTCCGGGACGGCGTAGGAGACTTCGCGGATCTGCTCGGTCATCGCTCCTCCAGCGGGGCCTCGGGCGAGACCTCGATCAGGTTCAGGTGGACGCCGCGCGGGGCGCTGACGACCGTCGTGATCGCGTCGGCGATCGCGGCCGGCTTGAGGAAGTGGGGGTGGCGTGCCATCCCGAAGCGGACCCACTGGTCGAGGACGAAGGCCGCCTCGTCGACGTCCCAGTCGGAGCCCATCTCGCTCCAGGTCGGTCCCGGCCGCACGATCGAGGCGCGGACGCCGCTGCCCTCGAGTTCCATCTGCATCGCGTGCGCCATGCCCTCGAGGCCCCACTTGCCCGCGGCGTACGACGACATGAACGGTCGGGCCCGGACGGCGACATCGGAGGAGACGAAGACGAGGTCGCCGCGGCGTCGCTCGACCATCCCGGGCACGAACGCCCGCACGAGCCGGTGTGCGCCGCTGATGTTGAGGTCCAGCTCGCGCGTGAACCGCTCGGTCTGGACCTCGTGGATGGTCCCCGGACCGACCGCGCCGGCGTTGCTGATCACGACCTCGATGTCGCCGAGGTCCGAGGCCGCCCGGTCGGCGAACGCCGCGACCGACGCCTCGTCGGTGACGTCGAGCGGGTGGGCGAGCGCCTCCCCTCCGCCCTCGCGGATCGTGCGGGCGAGCTCCTCGCACTGGTCGGTGCGGCGGGCGCCGAGCGCGACCGGGTGGCCGACCGCGGCGAGGGCGAGGGCCGTTGCTGCTCCGATACCCGACGACGCACCGGCGACGACCGCAGGACGGCGTTCGGGCTGGGCGTACTTGTCGCTCATCTACGCTCCCCTGGCCCGTCGCCGGCGGTGTCGTCGGCTCGATTCGGCCGCTGCGGACCGAGCGCAGCCCACCGCCCGCCAGCAGCGCCCGTCGGCGCTGACATCGGGCTCATCGCGCGACCACCCGCATCGGCACGGACGCGAAGCCGCGGACGTTGACCGAGTGCACCCGGCGACAGGCGTCGTGGTCGACCTCGATGCTCCGGACCCGCTCCACCAGTGCGGTCAGCGCGACGCGCGCCTCGAGGCGGGCCAGGTTGGCGCCGAGACAGAAGTGGCGCCCACCGCCGAAGGAGAGGATCTTGGTCAGCTCGTCGGCGTCGCGGGTGATGTCGAACTCCGCCGGCCGGGAGAACACCGACTCGTCGCGGTTCGCCGAGCCGAGGCAGAGCAGCAGCTTGGACCCCAGCGGAGCGACGCGGCCGTGCAGCTCGACGTCGCGCATGAGGTAGCGCGCCAGCAGCTGGCTGGAGGTGTCGTAGCGCAGCGTCTCCTCGACCCACGGCGCCACGAGGCCGGTGGCACCGGCGCCGCCCAGGACGAGGTCGCGCTGGTCCGGGTGTCGAGTGAGGTGGTAGGCAGCATGCCCGAGCAGCTTGGTCGTGGTCTCGTTGCCGGCGACGACCATGAGGAAGAGGAAGGCGATCACGTCGTCGTCGGTGAGGCGCTCGCCGTCGACCTCGGCCTCGATGAGGGCGCTGGTCAGGTCGTCGGTCGGCCGGCGCCGGCGCTGGGCGACCATGTCGATGAAGTAGCCGACCATCCACAGCGAGGCCTCGGCGCCGGCGGGCGGCACGTCGTACACGCCGTCCTCGCGGTGCACCACGACGTCGGCCTGCCGCCGGACCTCGGCGCGGTCCTCCTCGGGCACGCCCATCATCTCGGAGATGACATCCATCGGGAGCTTGCCGGCGAAGTCGGCGATCCAGTCGAAGCTGCCCATCTCGAGGCACTCGCCGAGGTAGCGGTCGGTGAGCGCCATGATGCGCGGGAGGAGGTCGTGGACCCGACGCGGCGTGAACCCGCGCGAGACGAGCGAGCGCAGCCGCGTCTGGCGCGGTGGGTCCATCCCGAGGATCGACATCACCTTGTAGGCCGACGGTCCCCACGCCGACTTCTCGATGGCGACCCCGTACGAGTTCGAGTACGTGCCCTCGGAGCGCAGCGCGCCGGCGATGTCCTCGTGCCGCGTCAGCGCCCACAGATCGAGCTCCGGGTTGTGGTGCAGCGGCTCGTGCTCACGCAGCCAGGCGTACGTCGGGTAGGGGTCCTCCTGGAACGCGTAGTCGTAGGGGTCGAACACGATCCCGGTCCGCGCGGCGGTCATAGGTTGCCCTTCATGATCACGGCGACCACGTCGTCGAGCCGATCGGCCATCTCGGCGTAGGTCATCAGGCCCATGCCGGCCTGGAGGAGCGCTCCGGAGAACGCCATCGCGAGGGTCTCGAGGACCGCAGCGTCGGCGTCGTCACCGAGCGCGACCCGGAACCGCCGGACCAGCTCGGCGCCGATCTGGAGGCGCAGGTCGTCGACCTCGGGGTCCGCGCCGAGAAGTGCCGGCGTGACGGCCGACGCCAGCTCGGGCGCCGCCGCGAGGCGGCCCGCGAGGTGGCGGGTGACCGACCGGACCCGCACCGGCGCGTCGTCGCCACTCGGCTCACGGTCGGCGTCCTCGACCAGGAACCGCCAGAACAGCTCGGCGTAGAGGCGATCCTTCGAGGCCAGGTAGGTGTAGGCCGTCGCCGACGAGACCCCGGCGCGCACCGCGACGTGGCGGATCGTCAGGGTCTGGTGCCCGCCGGCCCGGAGCTCTTCGCGGCCGGCCTCGATGAGGCGCTCGAAGGTCGAATTGGACACCTGTCCAAATTAGAACATGTTCCGCTTTTCCCGCAAGCCCCCTACAGTCCCGGGGCATGAGCCGGTATCCCCGCGAGGAGCTCGAGACCGCCTTCCGCCACTACC
>JBAWHI010000276.1:0-9173 GCA_049593675.1 Nocardioides sp. | reverse complement strand
GCCGCAGCCAGGCCGGCCTTCGGCGACCGCACAGGAGCCTCGCCCGTCGGCTGTCGTCACCCCGACCCAGGACGCCACCACCGCGCGGATGCAGGCGCTGGCCCGGCTGGCCGAGGACGCGGCGGCCGAGCTCCCGGAGGTGCAGGCGCCCGAGGCGCGAACCGGCGAGGTGCTCGGGGCCGACATCAGCTGGCCCCAGTGCCCGCGCGGCCTGGGCATCCCCGAGCGGCCGACACTGGGGATGCCGATGCCGATCCCCGAGGCGGAGTACGTCGTCATCGGGCTCACCAACGGCCCCGGCTTCACCGCCAACCCCTGCCTGGCCGACCAGGTCGACTGGGTCCGCGAGCGGGGCCTGATGGCATCGGCGTACGCCGTCGCGAGCTATCCCGACGCGGACCAGGTCGCCGAGCACGGCGATAGCGGCCCCTACGACGGCGACGACGACCTCGGGGCGCTGGCCAACACCGGCTACCAGCAGGCGCTCGCCAACGTGGTCACGATGCGACGCGGCGGCCTCACCTCGCCGGCGGTCTGGGTCGACGTCGAGCCGGTGCGCGACTTCGAGTGGAGCGGTGACGCCGCCGCCAACGCGGCCGTCGTCGAGGGTGCCGTGCGCGGCTACCGCGATGCTGGCTACCGGGTCGGCGTCTACTCCACGCCCGCACTGTGGGCCGGTGTCGTCGACGACCTCGCCCTCGGGCTGCCCGAGTGGCGGGCCGCCGGGCAGACCTCGCGCGCCGAGGCCCGTGAGCGCTGCGGCGACGAGTGGTCGATCCAGGGTGGTCCGGCCGTTCTCGGCCAGTGGGTCGAGGCCAGCCGCGACCAGAACGTCACCTGTCCGGGTGCGTCGAAGCGACTGGGACGCTGGTTCCAGCAGTACTGACGCCCTTCTCGTAGCGGCGACAGGACGAGACGTAGTGCTGACCGAGGGCGATGACCTCGTAGGGCAGGTCGCCCGCGTCCACCCAGCCGTGCTTCTCGTAGAAGCGCCGGGCGCGCCCGTTGCCGACCACGGCGGCGAGCCAGGCGACGTCGTGGCCGGAGGCCGCGACCTGCTGCTCCGCCGCGGCGAGCAGCGGGCCGGCCACCCCGGCGCCATGGAGCTCGGGGTCGACGAAGACCTGCTCGACCTCGTCGCCGGCGACCATGGTGAATCCGACGAGGCGACCGTCGACCTCGGCGACCACGGTGTCGGCGACCCGCGAGGGTGTGCGCTCCTGGAAGGCTTCGAGCGTGCGCGCCGCGGTCAGGCCGTCGGGCACGCTGCCGGGGTGCGCCGCGTGCCAGGCGCGGTGCCAGATGTCGGCGACCGTGGCCATGTCGGCGGGGACGGCCGGGCGGAGCGTCATGGGCTCACCCTAGGGTTGGCCGCATGAGCGAGCACCAGGACGGGATCGGCGAGTCCGACGGCCTCGACCGGCTGTGGACGCCGCACCGGATCGCCTACATCCGGGGCGAGAACAAGCCGGCCGACGCATCCTCGGAGGAGTGCCCGTTCTGCCGGATCCCCAAGCTCGCCGACGACGACGGCCTGGTCGTGCGCCGGGGTGAGCGGGCCTACGTGGTGCTGAACCTCTACCCCTACGCTCCGGGTCACCTGATGGTCTGCCCCTACCGGCACATCGCCGACTACACCGAGACCACCGACGACGAGGCCGCCGAGATCGCGGACCTGACCCGCGACGCGATGCGGGTGGTGCGGTCGGTGTCGGGGGCCGCCGGCTTCAACATCGGCATGAACCAGGGCCACATCGCCGGGGCCGGGATCGCGGCACACCTGCACCAGCACGTGGTCCCGCGCTGGCCGGGCGACCAGAACTTCATGCCGATCATCGGGCGCACCAAGACGCTGCCCGAGCTGCTCTCCGAGACCAGGTCCCTGTTGGTCGAGGCCTGGCCCGAGGCGGGCCGATGAGCCTCGCCGAGGACGCCGCCGTCGCAGCCTGGGTGGTGCGCGAGGCCGGCACCCTCGCGCGCCGGATGCGCGCCGAGGGCCTGGAGGCGGAGCGGAAGTCGTCGATCTCCGACCTGGTCACGGCGGCGGACCACGCGGCCGAGCAGCTGGTCGTCGAGGCCCTCGCCTCCCGTTGTCCCGACGACGGCGTGCTGGGGGAGGAGGGCGCCAGCCGCGAGGGCACCTCGGGCCGCACCTGGGTGATCGACCCGGTGGACGGCACCTACAACTTCGTCGCAGGCCTGGACTGGTGGTGCTCGGCGATCGCGCTCACCGACGGCGACGACCTGGTCCTCGGGGCGGTGCACCACCCGGCGACCGGACGCACGTTCGTGGGCGGTCCCGGCCTCCCGACCACCGTCGACACCGTGCCCGTCGAGCCGCTGGTCGACCGGCCGCTGGCCGAGTCGTGCCTGACGACCTACCTCCATCCGCCCGCGTACGGCGGGGAGGTGGGTGATGCGTTCGCGCGGCTGGCCAGTGGCGCGGCGACCCTGCGGATGCTCGGGTCCGCGTCCATGGACGCCGCCGCGATCGCCCAGGGGTCGCTGCACGTGCGTTGCCAGCACTCGATGCCGCCGTGGGACGACCTGCCGGGCGCCGCGCTGATCCTCGGCGCCGGTGGCGCGACGGCCCAGGTCGAGGCGGCCGGTGTGACCTGGAGCGCCGCTGGTGGTCCGGCCGCGGTGGCCGAGATCGCCCGCGCGCTCAGCTCGCGCTGAGGCCCACCCGAGCGTAGGGCGGCTCGGCGGCCCGGTCCTGGAAGGCCAGGATGCTGGGGTTCACGATCCGGCCGTCGCGGATCTCGATGGCGTGGGCGATGGTCTCGTCCGCGTCCCAGGACGCCTGCCCCCCGAGCACGGGTCGGAGAAACGGGATGATCGCGCTGCTGTTGTCCCAGGTCGCGGAGCTCCACAGGTAGGACGGGCTGTGGTCGACCGCGTAGTAGAGGACGTGGTCGCCCACCTCGAACGCCGGGTCGTCGAACGTCGTCGGTCGAGCCCACTCGAAGCCCATCCCCAGGTCGCAGGAGACGTCCACCACCACGCTCCCGGGTCGGAACAGGTCCAGATCCTCGGTGCGCAGGTAGGTCAGGGGCGCGGCCGTGTCCTGCAGGGTGCAGTTCACGACGATGTCGTTCTCCGCCAGGTACGCCGCGAGCGGCACCCGGCCCTCGTCGGTGATCACGTGGCTCAGCCGGGTCTCGTCGGCGTCGTGGTCGAACTGTCGGATCCGCACCGAGTGGATCGGGGACCCGACGGCGGCGACCTCGCGGTTCGTCAGCACCGCGACCTGGTGCACACCGTGGGCGTTGAGCGCGGTCACGGCGCCGCGCGCGGTGGCCCCGAACCCGATCACCACGGCGCTCAGCCTGCGCCCGTAGTCGCCGGTCAGACCGGCCAGCTGGAGCGCGTGGATCACCGAGCAGTAGCCGGCGAGCTCGTTGTTGCGGTGGAAGACGTGCAGGCCGACCCGGCCGTCGCTCGTCCAGTGGTTCATCGCCTCGAAGGCGATCAGCGTCAGGCTCCGGTCGATCGCGGCCTGGGTCAGCTCGGCGTCCTGGACACAGTGCGGCCAGCCCCACAGCACGCCGCCGCGACCGAGCGCGGCGACGTCCTCGAGCTGGGGCTTGGGGAGCAACACGACCTCGGAGCCGGCCAGGATCTCGGCGCGGGTGGCGAACCCACCGACGACGTCGGCCAGTGACGCGTCGCTCGCGCCGAAGCGCTCGCCGTACCCGTGCTCGAGCGTGATCCGCGACCTGATGTCGGCGTCGAGACGCGCCAGGTGCTCGGGGTGCAGCGGGAGGCGTCGCTCGTTCTCCTTGGCCGAGGAGCCGATCACCCCCAGGCTCAGGAGCGTCACTTCTTCTTCGCCGGGTGGAGCTGCTCGGAGACGGTCGCCCCCTGAGCTCCGGCGCGCTTCGCAGCGCGCTTCTCCTTGATGGACTTCCCGGACTTCTTGGACAGGTTCTGGCGCGGCGACTTGTCGCTCATGGGGGAGCTCTCTGAGAGGAAGCCTGGACGGCTCCGTCTCTCGACACTAGCCCCCGGGTCAGCGGGCTCCGAGGAATGCGCGTGGGCGTGGGTCTCGCCCAGGCCGACGGTCAGGTCGGCGACGGGGTCGGCGGGTCGAGCCCGGCGGTTTCTCGGTCACGATTCGGTCACGCTCAGGCGCGCCCCGCCTTGGTTTGGAGAAACAACAAAATAGGCGTTCCGACCTGCTTGCCGGGGGAGGGGTGCGTGAGTATGTTGTGCGTCACAACATATCCGGTGATGGTGGTCACAGCCCGTGATCACGGTCGCGCACGTGACGTCGCCGGTCTGAGCCATGGAGGTCGAGGAAATGGTCAGGAACAAGGGAGCGCGGTTCGCGTCCCTCGCAGCAGTCGGGGTGCTGGCGTTCGGCGCTCTCGCCGCGTGCGGCAGCGACAGCGACGGCGGCAGCGACAGCACCGAGGGCGGCAGCGAGGCGACGGGCAAGGTCGGCGTGATCCTGCCCGACGCCACGACCTCGCCGCGCTGGGAGGCCAACGACAAGCCGGCGCTGCAGGCGGCCTTCGACGACGCCGGGATCGAGTCGATCATCGACAACGCCCAGGGCGACACGACGAAGTTCGGCACGATCTGCGACAACATGCTGAACCAGGAGGTCCAGGTCCTGATGATCGTCAACCTCGACTCCGCGTCGGGCAAGGCGTGCCTGGACAAGGCGACCGCCGCCGGCGTCGTCAGCATCGACTACGACCGGCTGACCCTGGGTGGCGGCGCGTCGTACTACGTCTCCTTCGACAACGTCGAGGTCGGCCGGCTCCAGGGCCAGGGCCTGATCGACTGCCTGGACGCCCAGGACAAGGCGCAGGCCAACATCGTCTACATCAACGGTGACCCCAACGACAACAACGCTGCGCTGTTCAAGTCCGGCTACGAGGAGGCCCTCGCCGACAAGATCGACGGCGGCGACTACACCCTCGTCGGTGACCAGAGCGGCTTCTGGGACGCCACCAAGGCAGGTACGGCGTTCGAGCAGCTGTACACCAAGAACGACGGCAAGGTCGACGGCGTGGTGTCGGCGAACGACACGATGGCCTCCGGCATCGTCGCGCGTCTGAAGGCCAACGGCCTGGCCGGCAAGGTCCCGGTCACCGGTCAGGACGCCTCGGTCGAGGGGCTGCAGAACATCCTCGCCGGCAACCAGTGCATGACGGTCTACAAGAACGTCGCGCTCGAGGCGCAGACCGCCTCCGACCTGGCCATCGCGCTGATCAACGGTGACCAGGAGACCGCGGACGACATGGCCGACCAGACGGTGACGGACACCGAGGCCGGCACCGAGGTGGCCTCCGCCCTCGCGGACCCGGTCTCGATCACGATCGAGAACATCCAGCAGGTCTTCGACGACGGCTACCAGAAGGTCGCCGACGTCTGCACCGGCGACTTCAAGAAGGACTGCGAGAAGGCCGGCGTCAAGTAGCCCGTCGGCCCGCACGAAGGTGGTCCGGGGGTCCGTCCGATCCGGACGGGCCCCCGGTCCCGTGTACGCCCCGTGTCGACCCCGGATCCGCTGTGGTCCGCGTGGGTGTGCGGGAGCATGTCCCCAGCACAGCACCGATCGATGTGTCATCGATGAGGAGAGAGCCATGTCCGTCGAAGCGCCCGAGAATCCCGGGCAGTCCGCCATCGCCGAGCCGCTGCTCAGCCTGCGCGGCATCCAGAAGAGCTTCGGAGCCGTGCACGTCCTGCGCGGCGTCGACCTCGACGTCCGCCCCGGCCAGGTGACCGCCCTGGTCGGCGACAACGGTGCTGGCAAGAGCACCCTGATCAAGGGGATCGCCGGCATCCACGCCTTCGACGAGGGCGACTACACCTTCGAGGGGCGCAAGGTCGCCGTCCACGGCCCGAAGGATGCCAACGACCTCGGCATCGAGATCGTCTACCAGGACCTGGCCCTGTGCGACAACCTCGACGTGGTCAACAACATGTTCCTGGGCCGCGAGCTGAAGTCGCATGCCCTGGTCGACGACTTCACCATGGAGTCGCGAGCGCGCGAGACCCTCGACGGTCTCTCGGTCCGCACCCTGAAGTCGGTCCGCACGAAGGTCGCGTCCCTGTCCGGGGGGCAGCGGCAGACCGTGGCGATCGCCCGCGCCGTCCTGTGGAACTCCAAGGTCGTGATCCTCGACGAGCCCACGGCTGCGCTCGGTGTGGCGCAGACGGAGCAGGTCCTGCGGCTGGTGCGGCGGCTGGCCGACCGCGGTCTCGGGGTCGTGCTGATCAGCCACAACCTCATCGACGTGTTCCAGGTGGCCGACGACATCGCCGTGCTCTACCTGGGCGAGATGGTCGCGCAGGTGCGTCGCGCCGACGTCACCAACAACCAGGTGATCGAGCTGATCACCACCGGTCGCTCCGGCGACCTCGGCATCCAGGACGGCGGTGGCCCGCGATGAGCGACCAGACCCTGACCACGCCCACGCCCACCCCGCGGGTGAGCGTCGGCGACGTCGCCCGCGACTACGGCACCCGGCTCCGCGGCGGCGACGTCGGCTCGCTGCCGGCGATCCTCGGCCTCGTCGCCCTGGTGATCATCTTCTCGGTGCTCAAGCCCGGCACCTTCACCAACGCCTTCAACTTCGCCAACCTGATCAGCCAGGCCGCGGCGATCGTCGTACTCGCGATGGGCCTGGTCTTCGTGCTCCTCCTCGGCGAGATCGACCTGTCGGCCGGTGTCGCCGGAGGTACATCCGCCTCGGTGCTCGCGATCCTGGCGACCAAGCACGACTGGCCCGCCATCCCGGCACTGATCGGCTGCCTGCTCACCGGTGCGCTGATCGGAACCGCGATCGGGCTCCTGGTCGCACGACTCGGCATCCCATCGTTCGTCGTGACGTTGGCGTTCTTCCTCGGGTTGCAGGGAGCGATGCTGGCACTGCTCGGCGTCGGAGGGACGGTCGGCATCCGCAACGAGGTGCTGATCAAGCTGAACAACGACACCCTGCCGGTCTGGCTGGGCTGGACGCTGGCGGTGGTCCTGCTGGTCGCCTACGCCGTGACCACGCTGCTCAACATCCGTCGTCGACAGGCCCGCGGACTGGTCGCGCCGCCGATGACGCTGTGGGCCATCAAGGTCGTCGCGCTCAGCGCGCTCGTGATCGCCGTGGTCGGCTACCTCTCCCAGGAGCGCAGCCGCAACCCGATGCTCATCTCCCTCAAGGGCGTCCCGCTGGTCCTCGTGATCATCGTCGGCCTGCTCATCGTGCTGACCTTCCTGCTCACCAAGACCGCCTGGGGCCGGCACATCTATGCGGTCGGTGGCAACGCCGAGGCGGCGCGTCGTGGCGGCATCAACGTGGCGCGGGTGAAGCTCTCCTGCTTCATCATGTGCTCCACGCTCGCCGCGATCGCGGGGATCCTGATCGCCAGTCGCGACAACGGCGTCTCGCCCACCACCGGTGGGGACACGACGCTGCTGTACGCCGTCGGCGCCGCCGTCATCGGCGGCACCAGTCTCTTCGGTGGCAAGGGACGGATCCTCGACGCGGTCATCGGCGGACTGGTGATCGCGGTCATCGACAACGGCATGATCCTGCTCAACCAGCCCCCGGGGACCGTCTACATGGTGACCGGCGGTGTGCTGCTCCTGGCGGCGAGCGTCGATGCGATCAGCCGGCGGCGGGCGACGGCCTCAGGACGGGGATAGCTCGATGTCCACCCCCACCGGCGTCGGCACCGAGGAGCTCCGGCGCGCGAACCTGCGCGCCATCCTCCAGACCGTGCACCGGCACGGCCCGACGACCCGTGCGGTGCTCACCAAGCAGCTCGGACTCAACCGGAGCACCATCGGTGCGCTCACCGGTGAGCTGCAGAGCCTCGAGCTGGTCTCGGAGGAGTCGGCTCCGGTGGGTGGGCGGACCGGACGTCCCTCGCACCTGGTCGTGCCGCGCGTCGACAACGTGGTGGTGGCCGTGGACGTCGGTGTGGACCGGATCGCCGTGGCGCTGGTCTGCCTCGGTGGCGAGGTGCTCGAACGGCGTACCCGCGGCCACCAGCGCGGTGAGCACGACGTCGACCACGTCGTCGACGCGGTGGCCCAGATGGTCGAGGACGTGCTCGCGGCCCGGCCCGGTCTGCGCTGCCTCGGGGTCGGCGCCGCGGTGCCCGGAGCGGTCCGGGCCGGTGACGGGCTGATCCGGTTCGCGCCCAACCTGGGGTGGATCGACGAGCCGTTCACCGACCTGCTGGCCCAGCGGCTGCTGCGGCCGGTCTCGACCGGGAACGACGCCAACCTGGGGGTGCTCGCCGAGCACCTGCGGGGGGCGGCGGTGGGATTCTCCGACGTCGCCTACCTGAGCTCGAGCGTCGGCATCGGCGGCGGCTTCCTCATCGACGACCGCCCCCTGGCGGGCGCGACCGGGTACGCCGGCGAGGTCGGTCACATGCAGGTCGACTCCGTGGGACCGGTCTGCCGGTGTGGGGCGGTGGGCTGCTGGGAGACCAAGGTCGGCGAGAACGTCCTGCTGCGCAGCGCCGGCCGGCTCGCGGGCGGAGGCCCGCCCGCCGTCGCGGAGGTGATCGCGGCAGCGCAGGCCGGTGAGGCTCGCGCCGCCGAGGCGGTGGACGACATCGCGGACTGGTGCGGGGTGGGGATCCGGGCGATCGTCAACCTGTTCAACCCGCAGGTCGTGGTCCTCGGAGGCTGTCTCGCGCAGGTCTGGCGGGCGTCGGAGGAGCGGGTCGATCGGGCGCTGAACCGCAGCACGATGATGTCGCCGCGCCAGGAGGTGGTGATCCGAGCCGGAGTGCTGCAGGAGGAGGCGCCGCTGATCGGCGCCGCCGAGCTCGCCTTCGCCCCGGTGCTCGACGACCCGCAGGCCGTCCCGCAGGCGGGCTGAGCCCGACCGGTAGCCTGCTCCCGCCATGATGGAACACTTCCGCGCCTTCTTCACCAAGGTGATCTCGCCGATCGCCCACCTGCTGATCCGGCTGGGGGTGAGCCCCGACGCGGTCACCCTGGTCGGCACCCTCGGGGTCAGCGCCGGCGCGCTGATCTTCTTCCCCCAGGGCAAGCTCCTGACCGGCGTCCTCGTCATCACGGCGTTCGTCTTCAGCGACCTGCTCGACGGCTACATGGCGCGCACCACGGGGCGGGTGAGCAAGTTCGGCGCGTTCTGGGACTCCACGCTCGACCGGATCGGCGACGGGGCGATCTTCATCGG
>JBAWHI010000275.1:0-6981 GCA_049593675.1 Nocardioides sp. | reverse complement strand
TTGTCGGTTCTGTCCTTCAACACCCACCCCGACGAGTCGACCGGGCCGCTGCCGGTGTTGACCAGCACGATGAAGTCGGGGTTGTTCGAGGACAGCTCGTTGATCCGCACGTCGACGTCGGCCGCCGCCGCGGGCGCGGCGACGGCGACCAGCCCGACGAGGGCGACGGAGACGGAGACGAGCAGGGCGATGGGACCACGCCGGTGATGGAGCACGAAGGTGTCTTCCTGGAGAGGGCGCTGCCGAGCCAGCAAGCGTCACGGGGCAGACGCAGCCTCCGGGAGCCCGGCGAACCGATGATGAACGGCCGCCGAGCGTCCGCTGAATGTCAGCCTTCCGGCGTGCTCCGCGCGAACCACGCCCGAGCGTCCGGGTGCCGGAGCAGCAGCAGCGTGGCGACGCAGGCGGCGAGGGCCGGGACGAGGACGAACGCGCCGGCCACGGTGCCGGCGAGGAACGCGGCGCCGGCCGTGGCCGCACTGACCATCAGCACGATGCGGGCCCAGTCGATCCTGCGGAACACGAGGACCGCCAGCACCGCGGCCGCGACGCACCACAGGACCAGGCCGGCGATCATCGCGACCGTGACGCCGATCAGCATCGCGTCGGAGACGCCCGCGGTGTCGAGCTCGGGGCTGTCGCGGCGGACCTGCTCGATCAGGGCGTCCGGCTCGAGCGCGAGCACGACGCCGGACGCCAGCGCGCCGAGCGCGGTGATCGCCGAGCTCACCCAGGTGAGCACGCCGGCCCAGGTCACGGCAGTGGGACGCCGGTCAGGAGCAGCGCTCGTCGTGGCGGTCGAGGTCGCCGGGCTCGCCACGAGCGACGTCAGGCCGGCCGGTCCCGGCCACGGCCCCGACGTCGATCCCGCGCTGTCGACCCGACCGGACGCGGACGGAGCGGACGGGGCGGACGCCGCCGGCACGGCCGAGCCACTCGGGGTCTCCGCCCGCGGCGCGATCCCGTTGAACCAGTCGCGCGACGGCTGCAGCCACAGCAGCGTCGCGGAGGCGGCGACCACCGAGGAGACGAAGCCTCCGGTCACCATGCCGGCGAGGAACAGCGGCACGGCGACGATGCTCAGCGCCAGCCGGGCGCTGCGGCTGCGCTTGAGCACGTGGTAGCCGAGGATCCCAGCGGCGGCCGCGCAGGCACCCGCCACCATCGTGAGGGTCCGCATCATCGACAGCACGGTGTCCACGCTCAGCCCGAGGTCGCGCGCGGCCGGCTCGGAGACGAAGCTCTCCACCGACTCGCGGGTCTCGAGCGTGTGCATCCCGGCCATCCGGTCGAAGACCAGGAGCAGGACGAAGACGGAGCCCACCATCGTCAGCCAGCCGACCATGGTGACCTGGCGCGGCCGGGCGTTCTTCGACGGCTCGCTCACGCGGTCCATTCCATCACGTGGCGACGAGCGCGAGCCGGTCGCCCTCGGGCGCCCGGTCCACGTCGACACCGGCCCCGTCGGTGACCTCGCCGGCGATCAGCATCCGCGCCAGCGGGTCGCCGATGGCGGTCTGGATCAGCCGGCGCAGCGGACGCGCGCCGTACGCCGGGTCGAAGCCGGTCTCGGCGAGCCAGCGCTTCGCGTCGTCGCTGACCCGGATCGCGATGCGGCGGGCGGCCAGCCGCTTCTCGAGCAGGGCCAGCTGCAGGTCGACGATGCGGGTGAGCTCCTCGCGGGTGAGCGCGTCGAAGAGCACGATCTCGTCGAGGCGGTTGATGAACTCCGGCTTGAACGAGGCGCGCACGGTCGCGAGCACCGAGTCACGCTTCTTGTCCGGGTCCAGCGTCGGGTCGACGAGGAAGTTCGAGCCGAGGTTGCTGGTCAGGATCAGCAGCGTGTTGCGGAAGTCGACGGTGCGACCCTGGCCGTCGGTCAGGCGACCGTCGTCGAGCACCTGGAGCAGGATGTCGAAGACCTCCGGGTGCGCCTTTTCGACCTCGTCGAGCAGCACGACGCTGTAGGGACGCCGGCGCACCGCCTCGGTCAGCTGGCCGCCCTCGTCGTAGCCGACGTAGCCGGGAGGAGCCCCGACGAGCCGGGACACCGCGTGCTTCTCGGAGTACTCGCTCATGTCGACGCGGACGATGGCCCGCTCGTCGTCGAAGAGGAAGTCCGCGAGCGCCCGGGCGAGCTCGGTCTTGCCGGTGCCGGTCGGGCCGAGGAAGAGGAAGGACCCGGTCGGACGGTGGGGGTCGCTGATCCCGGCGCGCGAGCGGCGTACGGCGTCGCTGACGGCACTGACCGCGGCCCGCTGCCCGATCAGCCGCTCGCCGATCACGTCCTCCATCTGCAGCAGCTTGGCCGTCTCGCCCTGGAGCAGCCGGCCGGTGGGGATGCCGGTCCAGGCCTCGACGACATCGGCGATCTGCTCGGCTCCGACCTCCTCGCCGACGAGCTTCTCGGTGGTCGACTCCTCGGCGGCGGTGGCCTGCTCGATCTGCTTCTCGAGGGTCGGCATCCGCCCGTAGCGGATCTCGCTGGCCTTCTCGAGCTCGCCCTCCCGCTCGAAGCGCTCCATCTCGGTGCGCAGCTGGTCCAGCTGGCGGCGCAGCTCCCCCTCGCCCTCGAGGGTGGCCTTCTCCTGCTCCCACCGCGCCTCCAGGGCGCGCAGCTCCTCCTCGCGGTCCGCCAGGTCCTGGCGCAGCGCCTCGAGCCGCTCGACCGAGGCGTCGTCGTGCTCGCGCTCGAGCGCGAACTGCTCCATCTTCAGCCGGTCCACGACCCGCCGCAGCTGGTCGATCTCCTCGGGGGAGGACTCGATCTCCATGCGCAGCCGGGAGGCCGACTCGTCGATCAGGTCGATCGCCTTGTCGGGCAGCTGGCGACCGGTGATGTAGCGGTCGGAGAGCGTCGCGGCCGCGACCAGCGCGGCGTCGGTGATCCGGACGCCGTGGTGCGCCTCGTACTTCTCCTGGATGCCGCGCAGGATCTGGATGGTGTCCTCGACCGACGGCTCGCCGACGAAGACCTGCTGGAAGCGGCGCTCGAGCGCCGGGTCCTTCTCGATGCGCTCGCGGTACTCGTCGAGCGTGGTGGCGCCGATCATGTGCAGCTCGCCGCGGGCCAGCATCGGCTTGAGCATGTTGCCGGCGTCCATCGCGGAGTCGCCGCCGGCGCCCGCACCGACGACGGTGTGCAGCTCGTCGATGAAGGTGATCACCTGGCCGCCGGCGTCCTTGATCTCCTCGAGCACGGCCTTGAGCCGCTCCTCGAACTCACCGCGGTACTTCGCGCCCGCGACCATCGCGGCCAGGTCGAGGCTGAGCACCCGGCGTCCCTTGAGGGAGTCCGGCACGTCGCCGGCGACGACGCGCTGGGCGAGCCCCTCGACGACGGCGGTCTTGCCGACGCCGGGCTCGCCGATGAGCACCGGGTTGTTCTTGGTACGCCGCGACAGGACCTGCACCACGCGACGGATCTCCGCGTCGCGCCCGATGACGGGGTCCAGGCGGCCCTCCTCGGCCGACTTGGTGAGGTCGAGGCTGTACTTCTCCAGCGCCTCGTAGGTCGACTCGGCCTCCGGGCTGGTCACCCGGCGGCTGCCGCGGACGGCGGTCAGGCCCTCGCGCAGTCCGGCCTCCGTGAGACCGGCGTCGGTGAGCACCCGCTGGGCGGTGCTCTCGGTGCCGGCGATCGCGATCAGCAGGTGCTCGGTCGCGACGTAGTCGTCCTTCATCCCCGCGGCGAGGTCGAGCGCCCCGGCGAGCACCCGGCTCAGGGCAGCAGAGGCCGACGGCTGCTGCACAGTAGCGCCGCTCGCGGTCGGCAGCGCGGCCTGGGCCGCCTCGGCCCGGGCGGTCAGCTCGGCGGCGTCCACGCCGGCCTTGGTGACCAGGCTCAGCGCCGTACCGTCCTCCTGGCGCAGCAGCGCCACGAGCAGGTGGACCGGCTCGGTGTGGGTGTTGCCGCCGGTGGTGGCGGCGAGCTGGGCGGCCTCGATGACCGCGCGACTGCGAGTGGTGAACTTCTCGGCGCCGAACTGACTCATGGTGGCCCTTCTCCTGTGCAGATCGAGCTCGGACACCCCGTGTGCCCGACACCCGGTACAACGTCGACAGAGTTGAGTCTGTTCCACTCAACTTCGGGAAATCTGGGGGCGCGCGGGCTGGCGGACGTCAGCGCCCGCGGCGCCAGACAACGACCGACTGACCGGGCTGCCCCGGGCTCGCGGGCGGGCGACGCAGCACCGGGAGCTTGTTGGGCGCACCGCCGGCGCGACGCGGCGCCATCGTCTGGCGAAGCGCCTCCCGGGTCGCCTCGAGCTCGGCGACCAGCTCCTCGTTGCGGGCCGAGAGCGCCTCGACGCGCAGCTGGAGGTCGAGGATCCGGCGGACCCCCTCGATGCCGATGCCGGCCGAGGTGAGCTCGGAGATCTCGCGCAGCAGCTCGATGTCGCGCGGGGAGTAGCGGCGCCCGCCGCCGCCGGTGCGGCCCGGGGTGATCAGCCCCATCCGCTCGTAGGTGCGCAGCGTCTGGGGGTGCAGGCCGCTCAGCTCGGCGGCCACGCTGATCACGAAGACAGCAGCATCCGGCCCGGGTGGCTCGAAGGGCGGGCGGCGGGAGGGCACGGCGACCTCACGCGTCCTCGAACAGCTTCGAGCGCAGCGGCTTGTCGACCATCGCGGCCCGGTAGGCCTCGACCGCCTCGCGCGCTGCTGCGTCCAGGACGGCGGGCACGTGGACCTCGACGGTCGCGAGCAGGTCGCCCTTGCTGCCGTCGGCCTTGGGGGCGCCCTTGCCGCGGACCCGGAAGGTCCGCCCGTTCGGGGTCCCGGCCGGCAGCCGGAGGGTGACCGGCGCCCCCCCGAGCGTGGGGATCTTGATCTCGGAGCCGAGGGCGAGCTCGTCGAAGGAGACGGGCACGTCGAGGGTCAGGTTGTCGTCCTTGCGGCCGAACAGCCGGTGCGGCGTGACCCGGACCGAGACGAGCAGGTCGCCCGCCGGCCCGCCGTTCTCGCCCGCCCCGCCCTTGCCGCGCAGGCGGATCTTCTGGCCGTCGCGGACCCCCGCCGGGATGCGTGCCTGGATCGATCGGGCCGACGTCCCGCGGCCGCTTCCGTGGCAGCTCGGGCAGGCCTCGTCGTAGACGAGCTGGCGCCCGCCGCAGCGCGGACAGGTCTCGTTGATCGAGAAGGCGCCGCCCGCCGACGCGACCACGAAGCCCGCGCCGTCGCACTCGGGGCACACGTGCGGCTTGGTGCCGGGCTTGCCGCCGGTGCCGCGACAGTCGGGGCACGCGGCGTCGGAGGTGAGCCGCAGCGAGATCGTGACGCCGTCGAAGGCGTCGGTGAAGCTGATCGTCGCCTGGGTCTCGACGTCGGCGCCCTTCTGCGCCCGCGCGGGGCGCTGCTGGCGTCGCCCGCCCTGACGGCCGCCGAAGAGGTCCCCGAACATGTCGCCGAAGCCGCCACCGCGACCGGCCTGGTCCCGGAGCAGGTCCTCGACGTTGAACCCACCGCCCTGGCCGGCGCCGCCGAACCCGCCGGGGAAGCCCCCGGAGCCGTAGAGCCGGCGCATCTCGTCGTACTTGGCGCGCTTGTCGGGGTCGCCGACCACGTCGTAGGCCTCGGCGACCGCCTTGAACTTGTCGTGCTTGGCCTTGCTGTCGGCGGACTCGCCCGGGTTGGAGTCGGGGTGGTTCGCGCGTGCCAGCTTCCGGTAGGCCTTCTTGATCTCGTCGGCCGTGGCGTCCTTCTTGACGCCCAGCTCGGCGTAGAAGTCCTTCTGGGCCCACTCGGCCCGGAAACCGTCGTTGGTGCTCACGCGCGCACCCCCCTCCTCCTCATCGGTACGTCGATCATGCAGTCGTCGGCGCCGCCGGGTCGACCACCAGCACCTGCGCGGCGCGCACGACGCGCTCGCCGATCCGGTAGCCGGCCTTGGCGACCACCTTGCAGGTGGTCACCTCCACGTCCGGGTCCTCCCCGATGTGGCTGAGCGCCTCGTGGACGGTCGGGTCGAAGGCGTCTCCGGGCAGCCCGAACTTCTGGAGGCCGAGCCGCTCCACCGTGCGCTCGAGCTGCTCGGCGACCGCCTGGAACCCCGGGTCGAGGTCACCGTGCTCGCGCGCCCGGTCGACGGTGTCGAGCACGTCGACGATCGGCGCGAGCGCGGCGTAGGTCGCGTTCTCCTTGATCAGCTCGCGATCGCGCTCCACCCGGCGCTTGTAGTTGACGAACTCCGCCTGCAGCCGCTGGAGGTCGTGGGTGCGATCCTCCAGCGCCTGCTGGGCCAGGGTGAGCTCGTCGGGCTCGGCCGACTCGTCGGTGCCCGACTCGGTGGGCTCGTCGGCGGGCGAGCCCGGCGCACGAGCGCCGGCCTCGGCCCCCGGCTCCGACGGGGAGCCCTCGGCGTCTGGAGACGGTTGCTCAGCAACCTCCTCCTCGAGCGCCGTGGGCTCCGCGTCGGGGTGCCGGTCGGTCACTTGCTCTCGTCCTCGGTGTTCTCCGCGCCGTCGGCCGGCTCCTCGTCGACGATCTCGGCGTCGACGACGTCGTCGTCGGCCCCGCCGGTCGAGCCGTCCGAGCCACCGGCCGCAGCTGCGTCAGCCACGGCGGCGGCGTACATCGCGGCGCCCATCTTCTGGCTGGACTCACCGAGCTTGGTGACCCCGGCCTGGATGGTCTCGGCGGACGCCTCGGCGTCCTCCAGGATCTCCTTGAGGGAGTCGACGTCGGCCTGCACCTCGGTCTTCACGTCCTCGGGGAGCTTCTCGGCGTTGTCGACCAGGAACTTCTCGGTCGTGTAGACGAGCTGGTCGGCCTGGTTGCGGGTCTCGACCGCGGCGCGCCGGTTGGCGTCCTCCTCGGCGTACTGCTCCGCCTCCTTGACCATCCGGTCGATGTCGTCCTTCGACAGCGCCGAGCCGCCGGAGATCGTCATCGACTGCTCCTTGCCGGAGCCCTGGTCCTTGGCGGTCACGTGCACGATGTCGTTGGCGTCGATGTCGAAGGTGACCTCGACCTTCGGGACGC
>JBAWHI010000274.1:0-3091 GCA_049593675.1 Nocardioides sp. | reverse complement strand
GGAGCGGATCGCCCGGCTCTCGGAGCAGGAGGAGCTGGCCGCGATCCGCCCCGACCTGGACGGCAACCAGATCATGGAGATCCTGGGCATCGGCCCCGGGCGCGAGGTCGGCGCGGCGTACCGGTTCCTGATGGAGTTGCGGATCGACCAGGGTCCGATGACCGAGGACGCGGCGCGCGAGGCGCTGCAGGCCTGGTGGGCCGCGCAATGAGCCTGGCGACGCGCTGCCCCGAGCTGGGGTACGCCGCGCTCGGCTCGGCACCCACCCCGGTCCGGCCGCTGGACCTGGGCTTCACCAGCGAGGTCTGGCTCAAGGACGAGGCGGCGTACGGCGACGGCGCCTGGGGCGGCAACAAGGTCCGCAAGCTCGGCTGGATCCTGCCCGAGGCCCAGCGGCGTGGTGTCTCCACGCTGTTCACGGTCGGTGGGATCGGCACCCACTGGGGCCTGGCCTGCGCGCTCTATGCCCGCGAGCTCGGCATCACGACGGTGCTCGGCCTGGTCGACCAGCCCGTCGACGACCACGTCCGCGAGCAGCTGGCGCGGCTGGAGGCGTCCGGGGCCCGGCTGTACCGCTATCCCTCGACGCTGCGGCTGAAGCTGGCGGCTCCGTGGATCCTGGCCCGGCACCGGCCGTGGTACCTCCCCGCGGGCGGTTCAAACGAGTTCGGCGCGCTGGCCTACGTCGACGTGGCGCTGGAGATCGCCGACCAGGTCGCCGCCGGCGTGCTGCCCGAGCCGGCGACCCTGGTGGTGCCGGTGGGCTCCGGGGGCACCTACGCCGGACTGGCCCTGGGCCTGCGGATCGCGGGGCTGCGGACCCGGGTGCTCGGCGTGGTGGTCAACGACATGCTGCGCCTCGATGCGGTGACGATGGCGCGGCTGGCCACCAGGACCGGCGACCTGCTGCGCTCGCGCGGCCTGAGCGAGGTCCCGACCCTCACGCCGGCCGAGCTCGACCTGCGGCCCGGGTGGCTCGGCACGGCGTACGGCGACCCGACACCCGCCTCCACGGCCGAGGTCGCCCGCGCCGCCGCCGCCGGCCTCGAGCTGGAGCCCGTCTACACCGGCAAGGCGCTCGCCGCGCTGCGCGACCTCGACGACGAGCTCGCCGGCCCGGTGCTGTGGCTCAACACCCACGGCCCCCGCTGAGCCCCCCGGTTGGGCCCTCGTCGAGTGGTCTCCGCTGGCGCGGAGGTCGTCGAGACACCCCAGATGGCCCCTACGATCCGGTCACCGGGGCCGTCTGAGGTGTCTCGACGGACTCAGGCCGCCTCCCGGCGATCCAGGATCTCGTCCAGGGTCGGCCGCGGAGGTGGACCCACGACCCAGCGCCTGGTGAGGGCGGGGGCGCGCGCGGCCGCCTCCTCCATCCGAGCGATCACCCGCTCGCGCGAGCGGAGGTCGCGGCCGACCACCTCGACGTACTCCAGGCCGGCGCCGCGCAGGGCGGCCTCGCGCCCGATGTCCGACTCGTGGCGGTCGATGTCGCGGTGGTCGGCGCCGGCGTACTCGCCGACGACCCCGCGCACCGGGTCCAGCAGATCGGGTACGGCGATCAGCCGGCCCTCCGGGTCGAGGATCCTCCGGTTGCACAGCGGGCGGCCCCAGCCGGCGTCGAGCTCCCAGATGATCCGGAAGCGGTCCTCCTGGGGTGATCGGCAGTGCTCGCAGGCCATCTCGACCGCCTCGCGCACCATCCGGACGTCGCGGTACCAGCGGCGGGTGGCGGCGTAGGTCCGCATCCGCTTCACCGAGGTGAGCTGGGCCGCGCACGCGGCGCCGACCGCGACCGCCATTTCGCGGACCTCGCCGATGCGGCGCATCTCGTCGAAGAGCGCGCGCGGGACCGCGGCGCAGCGGAGGCCGTGCAGGACGACGACCTCGTCGGGCGGGATCCGGTCCTCGGTGACGGCGGCTCCGTCACCGCTGCGCAACCGGTCGCCGTTGGCACTGATCGGGACCGGGAGCCGGGTGGTGCCGTCCCGGTCGAGGCCGTCGAAGAAGTTGCCGCCGTGCAGACGCAGCGCGGCCCAGGCGGTGAGGGTGCCGCGGGAGCCCGCCCGGGCGGCGGCCTCCACGATCCGCTGCTCCACCGCCGCGTCGTCGACCTCGGCGCGGACGAACAGCCCTGCGGACGTCCGGCGCCACCTCGGTCCGCGGGAGGCCTTGCGGGTCGGTCCGTCCTTGCCCGTCGGGTCGAGGGGGACCGGGCGCACCAGGGGTGGCACGGGCGGCGCGACGGGATCCCAGCGATGCGACATGCCTCTCGCCTGCCCGCCGCCGGCTGTGGAGGAATCAGGCGGCGGGCGGGCCTGTGGAGAGGGCATCGAGACACCCGAAAGGGCCCCCAGGATCACATCCCAGGGGCCCTTTCAGGTGTCTCGACGGTCTCCGCGCCAGCGGAGGACCAGCTGCCCGCAGGCAGTCAGGAGGGGGAGGTCACTCCTCGCCGGCGATGAAGGCCTCCACGCGGCGGCGACCCTCGTCGTCGGGGAGCTGCACCGGCGGCGACTTCATCAGGTACGACGAGGCCGAGATGAGCGGGCCGCCGATGCCGCGGTCCTTGGCGATCTTCGCGGCGCGGATCGCGTCGATGATGATGCCGGCCGAGTTCGGGGAGTCCCAGACCTCGAGCTTGTACTCGAGGTTCAGCGGGGCGTCACCGAAGGCGCGACCCTCGAGGCGGACGTAGGCCCACTTGCGGTCGTCGAGCCAGGCGACGTAGTCCGACGGACCGATGTGGACGTTCTTGTCGTGGACCTTCCCGGCCAGCGAGCCGCTCAGGTTCGAGGTGACGGCCTGGGTCTTGGAGACCTTCTTGGACTCCAGGCGCTCGCGCTCGAGCATGTTCTTGAAGTCCATGTTGCCGCCGACGTTGAGCTGGTAGGTGCGATCCAGCGCCACGCCGCGGTCCTCGAACAGCTTCGCCATCACCCGGTGGGTGATGGTCGCGCCGACCTGGGACTTGATGTCGTCGCCGATGATCGGGACGCCGGCGTCCTCGAACTTCTTGGCCCACTCGGGGTCGGAGGCGATGAAGACCGGGAGCGCGTTGACGAAGCCGACGCCCGCGTCGATCGCGCACTGG
>JBAWHI010000273.1:0-1665 GCA_049593675.1 Nocardioides sp. | reverse complement strand
CTTGACGTTCTCGTGCACGAAGGTGTGGTAGGTGATCTCGTGCACCCACGCCTCGTACTCGACCTTCGTGGGCAGTGCGCCGTGGACGAGGAGGTAGGCGACCTCGAGGAAGTTCGACTTCTCGGCGAGCTGCTCGATCGGGTAGCCCCGGTACTCGAGGATGCCCTTGTCGCCGTCGATGTAGGTCACCGAGCTCCGGCAGGACGCCGTGTTCACGAAGCCGGGGTCGTAGACCGCCAGCCCGGGAGTGTCGTCGTCGGTCCGGATCGCGCCCAGATCTGCGGCCTTGATCGAGCCGTCGGTGATCGGGACCTCGTACTCGTGTCCGGTGCGGTTGTCGCGGACGGTGAGGGATTCAGTCACCCTCTCAACTTAGTCTGAGGTGCGACAGCGCGCGAACCCGGTGTCCGAGGACCGGTTGCGCGGACCGGTTCGGATCGCGCTCGGGGAGCCGGGCTCACCACGTGCCCGGATGCGCCCGCCGCCGCCGGAGATGGCGTGGTTTTGACCCGTGCTCTCGCGTGCCCGTAGTCTGACCAGTCGCGCCTCCTGCCGCGCTCCGAACCCGCCACGGGATCGGGGTGCAGATCCGGACACCACGTACGTGGGGAGCCGGGCCGTGTTCGTCAGAAGGCGTGGCTCCACCCCCCGGCCGGCACAGGGTCGCCCGGGCCCTACGAACGAAGGAAGTTCCTCCGTGCGCACGTACAGCCCCAAGCCCGCTGACATTCAGCGCGAGTGGCTCGTCATCGACGCTACCGACATCATTCTCGGGCGACTCGCCGTGCAGGCAGCGAACCTGCTGCGCGGCAAGCACAAGCCCACCTTCGCTCCGCACATGGACATGGGTGACTTCGTCATCATCGTCAACGCGGAGAAGGTCGCCCTCTCGGGCACCAAGAAGACCACGAAGATGGCCTACCGCCACTCCGGCTACCCGGGCGGTCTGTCTGCCACCCCGATCGGCGAGATCCTCGAGAAGGACGCCCGCAAGGCGATCGAGACCGCGGTCTGGGGCATGCTCCCCAAGAACAAGCTCGGCCGTCAGGTGCTCAAGAAGCTGAAGGTCTACTCCGGGCCCAACCACCCGCACGAGGCCCAGCAGGCCACTCCGTTCGAGATCAAGCAGATCTCCCAGTAATCGTCTGTCTGTCGAGAAAGACTGAGTGAGGAACATCGTGGCTGACACCACCGAGGTCGAAGAGACCTACGAGACTGACGAGCAGGGCATTGCCTACAGCTCGGAGAGCGCCCCTTCCGCCGACGCCCCGCTGCGTCCCGCGACCATCGCCCCCGCTGCGGCCACCGGCCGTCGCAAGGAGGCGGTCGCCCGCGTGCGGATCGTCCCCGGCACCGGAGTGTGGACGGTCAACGGCCGGACGCTCGACTCCTACTTCCCCAACAAGCTGCACCAGCAGGTCGTGAACGAGCCGTTCGCGAACCTCCAGCTCGAGGGCCGCTTCGACGTGATCGCCCGCATCCACGGCGGCGGCATCACCGGTCAGGCCGGCGCGCTGCGTCTCGGCGTGGCCCGGTGCCTGAACTCCATCGACGTCGAGGCGAACCGGCCGTCGCTGAAGAAGGCCGGCCTGCTCACCCGGGACGCCCGTGTCATCGAGCGCAAGAAGGCTGGTCTGAAGAAGGCCCGCAAGGCGCCGCAGTTCT
>JBAWHI010000272.1:0-7864 GCA_049593675.1 Nocardioides sp. | reverse complement strand
CCAGGAGGGCATCCCCGTGCGGACGCTGGCCGGCGCCCTCGACGGGATGGCCGCGCTGGCGTGGGCGGACGCTGCCGACGGCGCAGGCGGCCACAGCCCCGGCGTCGACGTGGTCGCGCCCGCCGTGGACCCCGACGACGAGGCGTGCATCCTCTTCACCGGGGGGACCAGCGGTCGCCCGAAGGCCGTCAGCGTCACGCACGGCGGTGTCCGGGCGTCGCTGGGCCGGCTCGCCGGCGTCTCGACCGGACGCCCCGAGGGAGCCGGGGGCGTCGCGGAGGACGTGCCGCCGAACCTCATCGCCCTGCCGCTGTACCACAGCGGCGGACAGCACGCGCTCCTCTTCGCCCTCCACGTCGGCCGCGGGTGCGTCGTGTGGGAGCGGTTCGGACTCGACCGACTCGGCCGCCTGATGGGCGAGCACCGATTCGACAACCTCTTCCTGCTGCCGACGATGCTCTTCGACATCGTGCACGCCGATCAGGACCTGCCCTTCGACGGGGTGAAGTCCGTCCTCGTCGCCGGGCAGGCGCTGAGCTGGCCCGTGCGCAAGGCGTTCGAGGAGCGCTACCGGGTGCCGATCCTGGTGAACTACGGATCGACGGAGTCCGGGCACATCGCCGGGTGGACCGGGCGGGACATGAAGGCCGGGCTCTGGAGGCCGGGCTCGGCGGGCCGCGTCTATCCCGACGTCGAGCTCGAGATCCGCGACGACGCCGGATCGGCCCGACCGGTCGGCGAGCATGGCGAGATCGTGGTCCGCTCGAGCATGACCCGCGGCTACGTCGACGACGAGGCCGCCTCGCGCGAGCTCGTGCGGGACGGCTGGGTCCACACCGGCGACATCGGCTACGTCGACCCCGAGGGCGTCCTGTGGCTCGTCGGCCGCAAGCGCGACATGATCAAGTGCGGCGGGTTCCAGGTCTGGCCCGAGGAGATCGAGGACGAGCTGCGTGAGCACCCGCTGGTGCACGACGTGCGCGTCGTCGGCACGCCGGACGACCGGCTCGGCGAGATCCCTACCGCGCTCGTCGTGCGGGTCGAGGGCGCAGACGGCGACGAGGACGACCTCCGCTCCTCCCTCGTCGCCTTCGCCCGCGAGCGACTCGCGCACTTCAAGACCCCCCGGCGCATCGAGTTCGTCGAGGAGCTCGAGCGCAGCGAGGCCGGCAAGATCAAGCGCGGCGCGGTGCCCGAGCTGGCCGACGCACGGGACGGAGCCGGCGCGTGAAGTTCGGGATCATGGCCTCCCACCAGTACCCCCACGAGGAGGACCTCGGCGGGCACCTGGCCGACCTCTTCGGGACCGTCGAGCTCGCTGCCGAGCTGGGCTACGACTCCGTGTGGACCATCAACCACTTCGCGTCCAACCTCGCGACGCCGCAACCCATCTCGATGATGGGGGCCTTGATCCCGCGGTCGGGCGAGATGACGATCGGCACCGGCATCCTGCTGCTGCCGATGTTCCACCCGGTGCACATCGCCGAGGAGTTCGCGACCCTCGACCACCTGTCCGGCGGTCGGGTCGTCCTGGGTGTCGGCGCGGGCTACCGGCAGAACGAGCTCGACGCCTTCGGCGTGGAGCCCGACAGCCGGTTCCGACGGCTCGAGGAGAGCCTGCGGGTGATCCGCGGCCTCTGGTCGGGGGAGCAGGTCACCAACGAGGGTGGCTTCTACCCCCTCGACGGCGTCAGCATCGGCCTCCGCCCGCGGACGCCTGGCGGTCCGCCGATCTGGGTCGGCGCCGGCGGGAAGCTCGCGGTCCGGAGGGCGGCACGACTCGGAGACGCCTGGTACGCCCCTGGGAACTCGCCGAACCCGACGTTCCTGCCCAAGCACCGAGCGATCTACGACGACGCCCTCACGGAGTACGGCAAGCCGACCGACGGGATCGAGCGTCCCGTCGGCGTCGAGCTCTACTGCGCCCCCACCGCCGAGCGCGCCGTCGAGGAGGGTCTGCCGCACGCTCGCCGGGAGTACTCGACCTACGCCGAGTACCCCGCGCTGCGCTGGCAGCGAGATCGCTTCGACGAGCTCGTGGTCAACACCCTGCTGCTCGGCTCACCCGAGATGCTGGTCGAGCGGATCGGCGCCCTGCGCGACCTCGGCTTCAACCACGTGATCTTCCGTCCCGGTTGGCTCGGCATGCCGACCGAGATGGTCCGTGCCTCGCTGCGGCTCTTCGCGGCCGAGGTCTTCCCGGCGTTCCGCTGACGCCCACCACCACACCCACCGCACACCACCGCGCACGAGAGATGAAGTGAGGAACCACCGTGAAGAAGACCGAGGCCGAGCTCCTGGAGCAGCACTGGGACGCCGACAACATGATCACGGACCCGGAGCTGATCGAGAAGTGGGTCACCTACGACGTCGACGAGGAGCGCTCCACCGCCACGATCACCTTCGACCGGCCCGACACGCTCAATGCGATCCCGGTCGCGGGCTTCGAGCGCGTCGGCGACCTGGTGCGGGAGGCGGAGGCCGACGACCGGGTGAAGGTCATCGTCTTCAAGGGGACCGGTGAGCACTTCGGCACCGGCGCGGACGCCGCCGAGCTCGGCCACTACATCGGCTACAAGTCCGGGACCGACAAGGCCTCGCGCCGCCGTCCGTCCCAGCGGCAGCGGATCCTGCCGGACCGCAACGTGCTGAGCTCGTCCTTCACCCGCCCGATCGTCGAGAGCCTCAAGGCCACCATCTGCCAGGTGCAGGGCTACTGCTACGGCGGCCACTTCCAGATCGCGCTCTCCGCCGACATCGTGATCGCCTCGCCCGATGCGAAGTTCACCCACCCGGCCTTCCGCTACCTCGGGCCGGCACCCCAGGACATGTACCACTGGATCGAGAAGCTGGGCCTGACGACGATGAAGGACGTCATGCTCACGATGCGCGCGATGGACGCCGAGGAGGGCGAGCGCAAGGGACTGGTCACCAAGGTCGTCGAGCGCGACGAGCTGGACACGTGGGTCCACGACTACGCCCAGGCCATCGCCTTCATGCCCCTGGACTCGCTGATGATGGGCAAGTCGATGATGCAGGTGGTCATGGAGGCCCGGGGCAAGGGTCTGGGCGCCATGACCAGCTGGGTCGGCCACGGGTGGGCGACCAACGTGTCGTTCGAGGAGGGGGACTGGAACTTCCTCAAGGAGCGTCGTGAGCGCGGCGTCTCCGGTGCGCTCGCCGACCGCGACAGCCGGGTCGCGCCGTACTTCCGACTGAGCAACTCCCGCGCCGAGACGGAGTGACTCGGTGCGGTTCGGGATCCTCCTCGACCACCAGTACCCGCGGGACGCGGACGTCGGGCGACATGTCGGCGAGCTCGTCGAGCTGACCCAGCACATCCGCGACCTCGGCTACGACTCCCTCTTCGGCATCCACCACTACCTCTCCTCCTTGCGGACGCCGCAGCCGTTGCCGCTGTTGTCACGTCTGATCGACCACAGCGGCTCGATGCAGATCGGCACCGGGATCCTCATCCTCCCGCTCGGTCACCCCGTGCACTGGGCGGAGGAGATCGCCACGATCGACCAGATGTCGGGGGGTCGCTTCGTCCTCGGCATCGGCTCGGGCTACCGCGACGACGAGTTCGCCTCCTTCGGCCTGGAGCGGCGCACCCGGGTGTCGCGCATGAACGAGTCCCTCGAGGTGATGCAGCGGCTGTGGACCGGAGAGCCGGTCCACCACGAGGGCAAGCACTTCCGTCTCGACGGCGTCCGGTGCAGCGTCCTGCCGGTCCAGCAGCCGGGTCCGCCGGTCTGGGTCGGCGCCAACGGTCCGATCGGCATCAAGCGGATCGCCGGCCAGGGGCTGCCCTGGCTGGCGCCGAGCAACGTGCGTCGCAACTGGGCGGTCGGCAACCTCCACGACTACCGCCAGCACCTGTCGGAGGCCGGTCACGACGAGGCGGGCATGACCTTCCCGATCCATCGAGACCTCTGCGTCGCCGACTCCCGGGAGGAGGCGTTCGCGATGGCCGAGGAGCACGTGAAGCGGTCCTACGGGGCCTACGTCGAGTACGGCATGGACTACTTCGAGTCGCAGTGGGACGGCATCCGGGACAAGGCGCTCTTCTTCGGGTCGCCCGACGACATCGCCGCCCGGGTCGAGGACTTCGCTGCCGCCGGGTTCAACCACTTCGTCTTCCGTACCCAGTGGTTGGGGCTGCCGATGGAGCGGACGATCGAGATCATCGAGCGGTTCGCCCGCGAGGTCATGCCGAGGTTCCGGCCGTGACCGCCGCGCGGGTGGTCAAGCTCGGCCACGTGCTGGTCCCCGGCGACGATCTCGACGACGCCGCGCGGTTCTGGGTCGACCGGCTCGGGCTCGAGCTGCGGTTCCGCGACGGCGACCGCTACCTGGCCGTCACGGACGGCCGCACGACGCTCGGACTGGCGGCCCCGGAGGAGCAGCCGGCGCCCGGCGTCGTCGCCGTGTCGGTCCAGGTCGCCGGCCTCGACGACCTGCTCCTCGACTGGGCCGCCGACGGTCTCGACGTCGGTCCGGTCCAGGAGGGACCACACGAGCGGCGCGCGCTGGTGCACGACCCCGCGGGCAATCTCGTCGTCGTCTACGAGGTCCGGGAGTGAACGAGGTGCTGCAGCTCGAACAGAGCGGTGGTCTTCTCGTCCTGACCATGGACCGGCCGGACGCGCGCAACGCGCTCGACGTCGCGCTGAAGGAGGCGCTCGTCGTCGCTCTCGGTCGTGCCGCTGCCGACCCGAGCGTGCGTGCCGTGGTGCTCGCCGGCTCCGGTCCGGCCTTCTGCGTCGGGCAGGACCTCGGCGAGCTCGCGGTCCGGCTCGAGGCCGACCGGGCGTCCGCGTCCGACACCGTCGAGCAGCACTTCAACCCGATCACCCGTCTGCTCGCCACGATGCCGAAGCCGGTGGTCGCCGCCGTGCACGGCACCTGCGTCGGCGCCGGCCTGGGGTTCGCCCTCGCCTGCGACCTCCAGGTCTGGGGCGCGGGCGTGACGCTCGGGACCGCCTTCAGCGGCGTCGCGCTCACCTGCGACTCAGGCCTCTCCGCCAGCCTCGCGCGGTCGGTCGGAGAGGCGCGAGCGCGCGAGCTGGTCCTGCTCGGCTCCACCTTCACCCCCGAGCAGGGTGTCGCCTGGGGGCTGGCCGGCCCGGTCGTGGAGCCGGAGCAGGTCGGTGGGACGGCGCGCGCACTGGCGGAGCGGCTGGCCGCCGGGCCGACCCTCGCCTACGCGGAGTCGAAGCGGCTGATCGCCGCCGGGTCGCACTCGTCGATCGACGAGGTCCTCGCCGCCGAGGCCGGCGCCCAGGCCCGGTGCGGGGCCAGCGACGACCACCTCGCCGCCGTACGCGGGTTCCTCGCCAAGCAGCGGCCGGTGCTGAGCGGACGCTGAACCGTGACAGCACCTCTGTCACAATGCCGGGCATGAGCATCGAACTCGGCCAGGGGTCGGGCCCCCTCAGGGGCGTGAAGGTCGTCGAGATCGCCGGCATCGGCCCGGGCCCCCACGCGTGCATGATCCTGGCCGACCTCGGAGCCGACGTGATCCGCGTCGAGCGCCCCGGGGGGCAGGCGCTGGCCGGCGGTGGCCCGCACATGCTGCTCAACCGGGGCCGGCCGAGCGTCGCCCTCGACCTGAAGCGGCCGGAGGCGGTCGCGACGGTGCTCGACCTCGTCGAGCAGGCCGACGTCCTCGTCGAGGGGATGCGCCCCGGGGTCGCCGAGCGGCTCGGGTTCGGACCCGAGGAGTGCCGGGCCCGCAACGAGCGGCTCGTCTACGGCCGGATGACCGGGTGGGGCCAGGACGGCCCGTTCGCGCAGGCCGCCGGGCACGACATGAACTACATCGCGATCACGGGCGCGCTGCACGGGCTCGGCCAGGACAAGGCCCGCCCGCACTTCCCCGGCAACCTGGTCGGCGACTTCGGAGGCGGGTCGACGTACCTCGTCATCGGCATCCTCGCGGCGCTCCTCGAGGCGCGGGTCAGCGGACAGGGCCAGGTCGTGGACGCCGCGATCGTCGACGGCACCGCCCACCTCAACGCGATGAGTGCGGCGTTCCTCGCGTCCGGCGGCTACCGCGAGGAGCGGGCCGCCAACCTGCTCGACGGCGGCGTCCCCTACTACGACATCTACGAGACCAGCGACGGCAAGCACATGTCGGTCGGGGCGCTGGAGCCGCAGTTCTACGACGCGTTCGTCGACCTGCTCGGCATCAAGGACACCGCGCCGGACCGCTACGACGCCGACCAGGCCGACGCGCTGCGCGGCCTGATCGCCGCCACGTTCGAGCAGCGCACCCAGGCCGAGTGGGTCGAGGTCTTCGAGGGCACCGACGCGTGCGTCGCGGGCATCGTTCCGCTCACCGAGGCCGCCGAGCACCCGCACCTCAAGGCCCGCGGCACCCTCGTCGAGCACGACGGCTACCTCCAGCCCGCACCGGCGCCGCGCTTCTCCCGGACGACGACCGCCATCGGCCGGCAGGCCGAGAGCGCCGGCGACAGCACCCGTGAGGCCCTCGCCGCCTGGGGGATCGCCGACGTCGACGCCCTGCTCGACGCCGGTGCTGCCGTCCAGGCCTCCCCGGGCCAGTGAAGCCGTTCCTCTTCCTCGGCATCCGCGCGGAGGACGACGCCGCGGACAGTGAGTACGCCGCCGTGCTCGACGGCACGGGGCTCGACGAGCGCGACCTGGCCCGGGTCCGGCTCGAGGCCCGCGAGCTCGGCCCGGTCGACCTCGACGACTGGTCGGGCATCATCTTGGGCGGCGGGCCGTTCAACGCCAGCGATCCCGAGGAGCTCAAGTCGCCGGCCCAGCGCCGGGCCGAGTCGGAGCTCCGCACCCTCGGGCACCAGGTGGTCGAGCGCGACTTCGCGTTCCTCGGCGCCTGCTACGGCGTCGGCGTCCTCGGCGGCCTGCCCGGCGGCGTGGTCGACCGGACCTATCCCGAGCCGATCTCCGCGGTCGCCATCACGTTGACCGACGAGGGACGGGCCGACCCCCTGCTCGGCGTCCTGCCGCCGGTGTTCGACGCCTTCCTCGGCCACAAGGAGGCGATCAGCCGACTCCCGGACGGCGCGGTCCGCCTCGCGGGGAGCGCCACCTGCCCCGTCCAGGCGTTCCGGATCGGGAGCCGCGTCTACGCCACCCAGTTTCACCCCGAGCTCGACGTGGAGGGGATCTGCCTGCGGATCGACACCTATCGCCACCACGGCTACTTCGACCCGCCGCAGGCCGCGCACCTGCAGACGATGGCGCGCGCGAGCGACGTGGTGCACCCGACCCGGCTCCTGGCCCGGTTCGTCGACCTCTTTGCCTGTTGACACGTATTCAGTAAGGTGGCCGGCATGACTGAGCACGTCGACGTCCTCATCGTCGGTGCCGGGCTCTCGGGCATCGGTGCGGCCTGCCGGCTGCGCACCGAGCACCCGACCCGCAGCCTGGCGGTCCTCGAGTCGCGCGACGTCAGCGGCGGCACCTGGGACCTGTTCCGCTACCCCGGGGTCCGCTCCGACTCCGACATGTTCACGCTCGGCTACTCCTGGCGGCCCTGGACGAGCGACCGGGCGCTCGCCGACGGCCCGTCGATCCTCGACTACGTGCGCGACACCGCCCGGGAGTACGGCGTCGACGCGCTGATCCGCTACCGGCACCGGGTCGTCGCCGCCGACTGGGACTCCACCGCGGGTCGCTGGACCGTGCAGATCGACGTCGACGGGGAGTCGACGACGATGACCGCGACCTTCCTCTACGGCTGCACCGGCTACTACGACTACGACCAGACCTACACCCCGGAGTTCCCCGGCCGAGACGACTTCCGCGGCGAGATCGTGCACCCGCAGTACTGGCCCGAGGACCTCGACTACGCGGGCAAGAAGGTGGTCGT